>JBBSAN010000474.1:0-5787 GCA_038252265.1 Chloroflexia bacterium | reverse complement strand
CAGCACTCAGCACTCGTTACTGACCACTGACCACTGACCACTGACTACTCGTCTATGCGTATTCTCCTCGCCACTGATGTCTTTCCCCCCCGCTGCGGCGGGTCGGGGTGGAGCACCTATTACCTGGGGCGGGCACTGGCGGCGCGGGGACACACGGTGCAGGTGGTGCGGCCCCGCTTCCTCGGCCCCGACGCGGCCACCAGTGGACAACCCCAGGTGCATGGAGTAGAATACGAGGGGCTGCCGGTGTTCGAGTTGCATGTGCCACGCGGGTGGGGGCCGGTGCAGCGGGTGTGGAGACGCGAGGTGGTCGCGCCGCGCCGCTACGCGCAACTGGTGGGCGAAGTGGCCCACCAGTTGGGGGCCGATCTGGTCCATGCACAGCACACGTTGAGCGTCCCGGCGGCGGTCGGGGCGGCGGGAGGAGCGCGGCAGGCGGGGCGACGGCTGCCGGTGGTCAGCACAGTGCGCGATTACTGGCCGTTGTGCATCTATAGCACGATGCAGATCCCGGCCACGCGCCAGGGTATTCCCACGGAGGAGCCGTGCCCGCACTGCTGGCGCACGCCCGATCTGCTGCGCTGCTTGTGGGCGGCACAAGGGGCGCAGAGCGTGCGACAGTGGCCGGGCTTGCCGGTGCGCCAGGCGATCACGATCCGGCGGCGGCGGGCGCTGGCGGCCAGCGATGCGGTGATCGCGGTCAGCCGGTTTGTCGCGGGGGAGTTGCGGCGGGCGGATGCGGTGCCCGCAGAGCGCCTGCATGTGCTGCCGAATCTGGTAGACGTGGCCCATGTCGAGCGGATTGTGGCGGCCCCGCCACCGTGGGAGCAGGCGGGCCTTGCGCCCGACCAGCCGTTCTTGCTCTTTGTGGGCAAACTGGAGCCGAACAAGGGGGCGCAATTGCTTCCGGCGGCACTCAAGGCGGCGGGGGTCGGGCCGGATCTGCCGGTGGTGCTGGCGGGCGACGGGCCGCTGGAAGGCTGGTTACGGCGGGAGGGGACGGCAGCGGGGCTGGATCTGCGCTTTGCCTATCTGGACAATGACGACGTGTTGCGGCTGATGGCGCGGGCGACGGTGTTGCTCTTTCCCTCGGCCTGGAACGAGCCGTTGAGCCGGGTGCTGCTGGAAGGCTGTGCGGCGGGGGCCTGCATCCTGGCGCTGGACACCGGCGGCACGCCCGACGCGATCACCGGCGATAGCGGCGTGCTGGTGCCCGATATGCCCGCCTTCGCCCGCGAACTGCGCGCCCTGCTGGCCGACGCCCCCCGCCGCGAACGCCTGCGCCACGGTGCCCGCGCCATCGCCCGCGCCCGCTTCGATGAGTCCGTGGTCATCACGCAGGTCGAAGCGCTCTACGAGCGAGTACTGAGCAATGAGCGATGAGCGATGAGGAACGAGGAATGAGGAATGCGCCGGACGGAGATCCCTCAGTCCTCAGTCCTCAGTCCTCAGTCCTCCGCATTGCTCACCTCGTTCGGGCCGTGTTTCCGCAGCATGGCTATGGCGGGATGGAGCGCAGCGCGACGGCGTTGACTCGCCAGCTTTTGCGGAATGGGCTGGATGTGACGCTGTTCACCCAACCCTGGCCGCCGGGGGCGACCCCGCCGGAGGCCGAGCCGGGCGGAGGGCACCTGCGGGTGGTGCCGATCCCGTATTCAACGCTGCCGCTGCGGACCAATTCGATTGCGGCGCGGCTGACCAACTATCCGCTGTTTGTCGAGCGGATGGGGCGGGCGACGGCGGTGCGGGTGGCGCGGGGCGAGGCGACGGTAGTCCATGCCCACGGGCTGTGCGCCTGGGGGGTGCGACAGCAGGGGCGGCGGCGCGGGCCGGACGGGCGGGTGGTGCCGCTGATCATGAACCCGCACGGCCTGGAAGATTTCAAGGTGCGCCACCTCTTGAAGCGGCTGGCCTACGCGCCGTTCCGGGCGATATACCGCGCCGGGGCGCAAGCCGCCGACCGGGTGATCGCCACCGACTGGGGCGCGCAAGAGGAGGTCTGCCGCCTGCTGGGGGTCGCGCCGGAGCGGGTGGTGGTGCTGCCCAACGCGCTGGATCTGGACGAAGTGCTGGGGCCGGTGAGTGCCGAGCGGCAAGCGGCGTTGCGGGCGCGCTGGAACCTCGCGCCGGAGGGCGTGGTCGGCCTGAGCGTCGGGCGGTTGGAGGCGAACAAAGGCTTCAGCTATCTGTTGCGGGCACTGGCCGCGTTGCCTGCCGGGGGGCCGCCCTGGCGCTGGCTGATCGTCGGCACCGGGCAGGATCGGGCGGCGCTGGAACGGCTGGCGGGCGAATCAGGGCTGGCGGATCGGGTCACGTTCACCGGCGCGGTGGACGATGTCGACCTGCAAAACCTGTATGCGCTGGCAACCCTGTTCGTCCATCCTTCGTTATACGAGGGGAGTTCGCTGGTGACGCTGGAGGCACTGGCCCATGCGCGCCCGGTGGTCGCCAGTGCCGTGGGCTATATTCCCGACAAGGTGCGGCCCGGCATGACCGGCCTGCTGGTGCCGCCCGCCGACGCGCCCGCCCTGGCGACGGCCATCGCCTGGTGCCTCGATCACCCGGCAGAGGCTGCCGCGCTAGGCGATGCCGGGGCCGCCCTGGTGCGCCAGGACTACACCTGGCCCGCCGTGGCCCGCCGGACGATTGCGCTGTACGACGAAGTGGTCAGCAGTCAGCAGTCAGCAGTCAGTAAAACGAGAAAACCCAATCACTGACCACTGACCACTGACCACTGACCACTCGTAACGAGGTTTCACCTGATACCTGGCTTGATTCCGCCGCTCCTGGGGTTGGTGCTGTTGCCGGTGCTGCTGGTGGTGCCGGGGGCGGTTATTCTGCGGACCCTGTTCCCCGATGGTCGCCCGCCCGGCACGGATAGCGCCGAGCGCGTCTTCCTTGCGGTCCTCAGTAGTGTGCTGCTGACCGGCCTGCTCGGCTTCTTGCTGGCCGAACTGGGCTGGTTCTCGGTCTGGCTGATCGCTGCGCTGGAACTGATCCTGGTCGCCGGGCTGTGGCGCTGGCATACCGGGGAATGGAACCTGGGCCCGCGCAGTTGGCTGGGCCTGGGGCGCTTTATCGCCGCCAGCGTGCGGCCCCTGGGGGCGCGGCTGCTGCGCTTCCGCACCGAGATCGTGCTGCTCTGCGGGCTGCTGGTGCTGGCGGCGGCGCTGTTCGCCCGCCCCGCCGAGATGGTGCGCGGCGCGCTCGATTCGGGGGCCTACGTCAACGCGGGGGTGTCGCTGGGCCGCACCGGGTCGATCCTCATCCGCGACCGGCTGATGCGCGAGTTGAACAACGACCTGCCCGGCGGCAACAGCGAGTTGCGCGAGGTTTTGCAGGAGTACAACCGCGACCGCTTCACCCTGCGCTATGGGCGGATGCCCGGCTTCTACGTGCTGGACAAGCAGGACGCGGCTATCGTCCCCCAGCACTACAGCTTCTTCCCGGTCTGGATCGCCATCGGCTACCAGCTATTCGGGCTGTGGGGTGCGCTCTATGCCACCTCGTTCCTGGCCCTGCTGGCGGTCGCCGCGATCTACTTTTTCACCCGGCGCATTTTCACCCCCAGCGTGGCCCTCCTCGCCCTGGCGCTGATCATCCTCTGCCCGGTGCAGATCTGGTTCGCCCGCTACCCGGTGTCCGAGACTCCCAGCCAACTGCTGGCCTTCGTCTTCTTCTACGCTTTTGCCAACTTCCTGATGGGGTTGAGCCGCCTGCGGAGCCTGGAGCGCCCCGCCGCCGACACGTTGATCAGCGCGGCGGGGGCCGAGGCGGCGCGGTTGGGCACGGCGGTGCGGCTCTTTGGGGTGATCAGCGGCGTGGCGTTGGGCGAAATGACCCTGACCCGCCCCGACTTCCCCTTCTACCTGGTGGCGGCGGGGGTTTACCTGCTGATCTGGCGGCTGACCCGCACCTGGCGCTCCGAGCATTGGTGGTTCGTCGTCCCGCTGGGCCTGCTGCTGGGGGTGTGGTTCGTCCATTTCCTCTTCTTCAGCTATCCCTACACGCTCGACCTCTATCATAACACGCTCCAGAACTGGCGGCGCGACTGGCAAAAGCTGCTGGCCTTGCTCTACGTCGGCGGGCTGGTCCTGTTTGTGCTTGACCGGCTCCATGATCGGCTGCGGCCTGTCGCTTCCACGCTGGGCGGCTGGCTGACCCGGCGGCGAAATTGGTGGCTGGGGGCACTGTGCGTGGGCGTGGCGCTCTACCTGATCTGGCAATACGGCGTGGCTCCGTGGGTCCAGAGCGCCCGGCTGATCGCCACCGCCCCGAAAGCGGGCCACATCCCCTTCACCTTCGAGAGCTACATCGGCGCGCCGGTGGACCCCCAGGTGGGGGCGAACCTCGTGCGGGTCGGCTGGTACCTGTCGCCGCTGGGGATTATTTTGGGCGGGCTAGGGCTGCTGCGCGCCCTGTGGAAGCGGCTGTCGCTGGCGTCGGGGGCGTTCTTCATCACCCTCGCCGTGGTCAGCGTCATCTTCTCCGACGAAACCTACACCGTGCCGACTTACATCTACAGCGAACGGCGCTATCTGACCGTGCTGATCCCGGCGCTGCTTATTTTCGTCGCCTACTTCCTGGCCTGGGTGGGCGAAAAGTGGCGGCCCCGGCTCCCGGCGCGGGTCGGCGGCTGGACAGCCTACGCCGCGCTGCTCGTCTTCTTTGTCTACACCAGCCGGGTGATCATCCCCCATGTGGAGGAGGGCGGGGCGGTGGCCCAGATGGAAAATCTGGTGAGCCGCTTCCCCAATCCGGCCAAGACGGTCCTGCTGTTCAGTAACGAGCGCGACGAACCGTACCTGATCGCCACCCCGCTCCAGATGATCTGGGGCTTCACCGCCTTCTCGCTCAACCAGTCGTTTGGCCGCGACCTCCATTCCGACATCGTCCAGGGCATGATCCAGCGCTGGAAAACGCAGGGCTACGCCGTCTATGCGATCATGGGTGCCAACGGTGGCAAGCTGAACATGCCCGACCTGACCGTGCAGCCCGTCGCCAATCCGCGGTGGACGTGGAGCGTGCCCGAACTGGAGCAGTTGCAACCGCAGAAGCCGTCGAACATCGCCCAATCGATCCTGCCGTTCGGCATCTACGATATCGTCTCGCGCACCCAGACCACGCCGTCCACCTGGCCGTTCTCGCTCGATATCGGCACGATGGATTACGCCTACACCGTCGGCGGCTTCTATAACCAGGAGCAAGATCCCGGCGATGCGACCCCCTGGCGGTGGACCCACGGTAGTGTGACGACCGGCGGCGCGACCGGCCCGGCGGCGTTGTTGCGCCTGCCCTGGGCCGGGACGGCAGGCCAGAGCGCCCAATTGATCCTGCGCTTACGTGCCGGTCCTGCCGCCCGCACCACCCCCGCCGATGTGCAGGTTTTTGTCGCTGACCCGGTCACCGGCGACCGGATCGGTGCGGCCCTCGGCACGGCCCGCGTCATGCCCGGTGCTACCTTCCAGGACTTCGCCTTTCCCATCCCGTCGCAAACGGGCCGCGACGTGCTGATCCGCCTGGAAGTGCCGCCCTGGTCCAACCGCCCGGCCAGCATGGCAAACGACCAGCGTGTCCTCGGCGTGCAGATCGACAGCGCCCAGCTCGCCGCCGCGCCGTAGCGAGGACTGAGGACTGAGGACTGAGGACTGAGTGGGGGTGATGGCGAGGAGGGCTTTGATGATTTCGATGCGTTGTTGCTGGCCGACGGAGAGGTTTTGGATTGGGGTGTGGAGGGGGATGGGCCAGTGGAGTTGGGACATTTGGGCTTGGGCTCGGGGGAGGATT
>JBBSAN010000473.1:0-5795 GCA_038252265.1 Chloroflexia bacterium | reverse complement strand
TGCACTTTTTACAATTCGTGCCTGGCCGTTCGCGGGGCCTGTCCACATCTTGCGGCAGATTGCCGTATTGGCCCTAAATGTGCCCCCGGTATGACGTTTAATCAAAAAGTGCAAATGTAGTGAAGATGGATTCACGATACAAGTATGCTGGACACTATTCGGGCGGCAGGGCCGATAGGGGACACCCCTGCAAAAGAAAAGCGCCGCACATTCCCATGCGGCGCTCTGGTGTGATACGGCGAGCGGGCACTCAGCCGCCGTCGCTCCCACTGCCGGGCGTGGCCTTATAGCCCAACTCGGCGTCGTGCGGCGAGCCGTGGGGATCTTCATCCAGGAGGCGATTCTCGTTGGGGTGGGCGGCGCGCCATTCGTGGAACCAGGCCACGGCGCGGGGGATGCCCTCTTCCAGCGGCACGCGGGGGGTATACCCCAGCAGATCGTGCGCCTTCTGGATATCGGCCACATAGCGCGTCACCTCGCCCAGCAGCGAGGGGGCCAGCGTCATTTGCGGCGGCACCCCCACCGCCTCCCCGATCAGTTCGGCCACGCGCACCAGCGTGTTGCCCCGCCCATAGGCCAGGTTGATCGTTTCGTTCTGCACCCGCCCCTCGGCCAGCGCCGCGACCCCCGCCGTGATCCCCTCCACGCAGTCGTCCACATAGGTGAAATCGAGCACTTTGTCGGTGCCGCCAAAGACCGTGATCGGCTCCGCGCGGGCGATCTTGTGGATGAACAGCGGGATCACCCGCACCATCCGCGTCAGGTCATTATCATAGCGCCCGTAGACGTTGCTGAAACGGAACACCAGATAGCGCAGCCCGTAGCAGCGGGCATACGAATAGATCAGCGCCTCGCCCGCGATCTTCGACGCCGAATAGGTGCTCTCGGTGAAGGCGAAGTCGGCGCTCTTTTCCTCGGTGGCGAAGCGATGCACGTCCCCATAGACCTCTCGGCTGCTGCTGAACACCAGCGGCACCCGCTGCTGGCGGCAATACTCCAGCACATTGAAGGTCATGATCATGTTTTCCAGCGCCCGGTGCGGCTGGCGCACCAGTTGATGCACCTTGGCGTGGGCCGCCAGATGGACCACCAGATCGGTCGGTGGGTACTCCACCCCGCCGATGCCGCCCGGATACGCCGGGTACGACCCGCTCAGGTCTTGCAGCAGGTAACGAAAGTCGTCGGTCCAGGTGTTCAGCCGCTTGTCCACGCCGAACACCTGGTGCCCGTCGCGCTGCAACCGCAAGGCCAGGTTCGTCCCGATCTGCCCGCTGCTGCCGGTAATGAGGATACGCATGGGTCAGGGTTGCTCCATCAGAGGGGGATCGTCAGTTGCGAGATCAAACTCAGTTTGAAGCGGGCTGGCATCATAGAAGCCTGAAAGCTCGCTCACTGTCTGATCCGCTTCAAGCAAGGTCAGCAATTCTTGCGCTACATAGACCCGTGACCAGGTCCGTCGTGTGATCTCCGTTAGAATACCAGTCTCCACCAGAAGGTCAATAGTGCTGCGCGCCGCCGGTTTGCTAATAGCAAAACGTTTGCTTACCACTGCTGTTGTGATAACAGGATTGAAGAAGAGTACGTCAACCAAACGGTAGGCAGTACCAGATCGTGTGCGGGCTTGCACCTTTTCCTGATATTCTTTGCGGAGCTGCAAGAGTTGTTGGGCCTGTGTGAAAGCATGGCGTGCTTGTTCTTGCACGCCACGTAAGAAAAACTGAAGCCAGCCGTCCCAATCACCCTCCTGGCTTACCAACAACAGACGTTCGTAATACTCGGAACGATGGCGCTCGAAAAAGGCTGATAGATAGAGCAGCGGCAATGGTAGCTGCTGTTTCGCACACAAAAATAAGATGACTAGCAGGCGCCCTACCCGTCCATTTCCATCGAGGAAAGGATGGATCGCTTCAAATTGGTAATGCATTAAGCCAGCCTGGATCAGCAAAGGTAAATCGCTGGATTGGTGCAGAAACTGTTCCCACGCACCAAGCGCATCCATCAGTTCTGTCGGGGGGGGTGGTACATACGTTGCGGTTACTGGGGTGGAACCCACCGTGCCAATCCAGTTCTGGCTCCGGCGGAACTCGCCGGGAGTCTGGTGATATCCCCGGACATCGGCCATCAAACGCGCATGGATTTCGCGGACCAGCCGCAAACTCAGTGGCAAGTCTTGGAGCCTATCTAGCCCTAGCTGGAGGGCGTGAACATAATTGCTCACTTCTAAAACATCCGCGTGGCTTGGGGGTAGGTGTGCAGCAGCCTCAAACAGATAGAGGTCGGATAAGGAAGCTTGGGTACCTTCGATCCGCGAACTTAGTACAGCTTCCTGGTGCATGTAAGGATAGATCAATAAGTGTGGATTCGGCAGGATATGCCCGATCCCAACCAAACTCCCCAAACTGGTGGCAGCATCCGCAAGCAGACGTACTAACTCTTTACTATAATGAACATCAGGCGGGAGAGGATGCGGCACAAATGCCCAATAACCCTCCCTGGCCCGAACAAGCTGACCTGCTGGACTGTTCCGGAATTTATGCGGCTCCACTTGAGTTCCTTTTGAGTTCCTTTGCCTTGATAGCACACAAAGAAAGCAATCAGCGTTTCTCTTTCCTTGTTGCGCGAGAAAAGAAAGTTAACTTTCCTTGCTTGCGGAACAGGGAAAGTAAAATGGCTTTTGCTTTCTTTTCTATGGATAGGGGGAAGGGAAAACGCCTTTCCCTTTCTTTCCTAATATAGCACAATACCCTTCTGGACACAATCCAACCCCCAACCCCTATCCCTCATCCGCTGCCGCTTCCAGCCGCGCCAGCACCGCCGCCAGGTCGGGCGGCAGGGGCGAGTCGAAGGCGCGCCACACGCCGGAGGGCAGGGTAAAGCCGAGCCGCGTGGCGTGGAGGAACTGGCGGGCGAGGCCGAGGAGCTTGGCTTCGTGGGCGGTGCGGCGACCATAGACCGAGTCGCCCATGACCGGGTGGCCGATAAAGGCGAAATGGACGCGGATCTGGTGTGTGCGCCCCGTCTCTAGCCGCGCCCGCACGAGGGTCAGGTGGCCGTAAGCGCGTTCGATGCTGTAGCGGGTGCGGGCCGCGCGGCCCTCCGGCACCACGGCTTGCTGCTTGCGTTCGCGAGGGTTGCGGCCAATAGGGGCATCGATCAGCCCGGTGGGCGGGGTGGGCGTGCCCAGCACCAGCGCCAGGTACTCCTTCTGCATCGTCCGCGCCTGGTGCTGGCGGACCAGATCGGCATGGGCCTCGTCGGTCTTGGCGACTACCAGCAGCCCGCTGGTATCCTTGTCGAGCCGGTGGACGATGCCGGGGCGGATCTCGCCGTGCAGCGACAGGTCGGTGGTGTGGGCCAGCAGCGCATTGACCAGCGTGCCCCCGGCGTGTCCCGGCGCGGGGTGGACCACCAACCCGGCGGGCTTGTCGATCACCAGCACGTCGGCGTCCTCGTAGACCACGGTCAGCGGGATCGCTTCGGCCCGCAGCGCGACCGGGGCGGGCGGCAGGATGTCCACCGTCACCGTGTCGCCGGCTTTGAGCCGGGCGCTCGCCTTCGCCGGGCGGCCATTGACCAGCACGCGCTCATCGGTGATCAATTGTTGCGCGTAGGCGCGGGACAACCCCGGCTGAAGCTGCGGCACCGCCTGGTCCAGCCGGGTGCCCTCCAGAGCGGGGGGGATGGTGTAGGTTTCCATAGGGGTCCAGGGGTGGGGTCAGGGGGTGGGGGTCAGGGGGTGGACAATCGACAGGCGGGGAAGAAGCCGATCAGCGGCCTCGCGCACCCGGCTTGCGCCGGCGCGCCTGGAGCGATTTAAGCACGGCCCAGGCCCACAGGCCGCCCACCAGGGCGATGCAGCCCGCCAACCCCAGCGGCGTGATCGGCGCGGTGCTGGTGCCTGCGGGGCGGGCCATCCGCACAGGTCGCGTAGCGTCAGTCATGGTCGCCTCCTTCGGCGCGGCGGGGGCTGCCGCGTCCGCTGCCGGGTGCCCACCCTCGCCGGTAAACAGGAACCCCACCAGCAACACCAGCACCCCCACGGTGATCGAGCTGTCGGCCACGTTAAACGTGGGAAACTGGTAGATCGTATCGCCCAGCGTCACCCGCGCAAATGACGGGGTCAGGAAATCTACCACGTAGCCCAGGCGCACCCGGTCGATCAGGTTGCCCAGCGTTCCGCCCAGCAGTAGCCCCAGCGCCAGCAATAGATGCCAGGCGACGCCTTCGGGCCGGGCGTGCAGCCGGGGCACCATGACCAGGATCACGAGGCTCACCACCGCCGCAATCAGCCCCAGCACCCACCCGGCGTCCTGGAACTGCCCGAACGCCGCGCCGCGATTCTCCAGGTAATGCAGGTCGAGGATGCCAGAGATCACCGCCTGGCCGTGGACCGCTGCGCCCGGCCCGAAGGCGGCTACAATCAGCGCCTTGGTGATCTGGTCGGCCACCACGACCAACCCGGCCACCAGGGCCACCGCCGCCAGGGGTTTCCACCCGGCCCGCGTCGCCGGGCGCGGCGCTCCGCTGGCGGTTAGATCCCGTTGGGCGGCGGAAGTTACAGCGGAGGCGTCTATCGGAACTGCTCCTCGCGGGCCTGGTCTTCGACGCAGAAGGTGGCATAGGGCCGGGCCTCCAGCCGCTCCACCGGGATCACCTTCCCACAGCGCTCACAGTGCCCATAGGTGCCCTCGGCCACCCGCGCCAGCGCATGGTTCACCTGCGCCAGCAGGTGCTCGCTGTTGCCGCGCAAGCTCAGGGCCGTCTCTTGCTGCTCCAGTTCGGTCGCATCGTCGGCGAAATGATTGCCCACCCCCCCGCGCTGGGGGTCGAGCGGGTCGGTGCTCTCGATCACCTCGCGCGTCATCTCGGCCAATTCGCGTTCCATCCGGGCGCGTTCCTCTTCGAGCCGCCCTTTCCAATAGACCAGATCTACGTCAGCCATAACCGTGTTACTCGCCTTTCTATCGGGTCCAGCCCGCATCGTCCCGGATTATAGCACAAACCCGGCTCGCCGGGCAAACGAACGTGATACGTGATGCGTGAGGCGTGATACGTAGGGTTCAGGGTTCAGGAGGCAAGAGTCAGAATTACGCAATACGCAATACGCAATACGCAATACGCAATACGCATCACGCCTCACGCATCACCCGCCTCACGGCGGCACCACATACGTATAGAACAGATGCACCCCGCTGTGGCTCTGCACGTCGCCGGACGTGCCGTGGGGGTAGAGGCGCTGGACTACGGGCAGGTATTGTTCGCTATCGGGGAAGACGATGAAGGCCAGCCCCTTGCCGGGCTGGGCCGGCACCGGGAGATCGGTAGGGAGATGCATTAGCGTGGTCCCCTCCTGCCCCTGGATCAGGTATTGCGTCCGCTCCGCATCATACGGCTGCCAGGTCGGCCCCAGGACGAACACCCGGTAATCTGTGCCCAGCGCCCCCTCCCAGCGGCTTTGTGCCGCGCCGATCTCGAATTCGGGCCGCGCAATGTAGTAGCGGTTGAAGGTGAAATCAATGTTGTTCACGCTGTTCAGCACCAGCGCCCCGGCCAGGATCGCCGGGCCGAACACCTGCCAGCGGTAGGGCACCGTGCGCCAGCTACCCAGCCAGGCTCCCAGCGGCACGGCCATCGCCGCATAGATCGCCGGGAAGGCAGGCGTCCAGTGGGCAAAGAAGGGCGTGCCGTGGACCAGCGTACCGCCCACAAACAGCACCCCCGCGCCGCTCAGCAGCAGCAGGAACGCCGCCGGGTGCCGCCACTGCCAGACCAGCAGGGCCACCCCCAGCACCAGC
>JBBSAN010000472.1:0-5799 GCA_038252265.1 Chloroflexia bacterium | reverse complement strand
TCCTGTCTTTATGGTTGTGGTTTTGCTAATGGGATATGTCATTACCACTTTTCACACCACACCAACCCTCCCGGTTTACACAACTTCAAGCACATACATCCACAATCCCTGCTGGTAATATAGCCAACCTTGTGCTACAATAATCCTACGGAGCGCAGGCTAATTACAGGAGCCTACTTATGCACACTGCGCGTCCCTCTTTACTCTTGATTCTGGCGAGAAGCCCTATGGTGCTGACTCACTTTTATGCTATTACTCCTGGGCACTGCCGATATCTCGGAGCGTCGCTGGATCCCCACGCCGATCCTACCCCGTATAGCGGGCAACTGCATGAGGGCGAGCAACTGCATGTAGTCCCCAACCAGACCCAGGATGCAGCCTATCAGCTCGCGCTAGCAGCGGCGCGAGGTCTGATCACTCCCGAATTCATTCAGTGGAACAAAGGCACAAAGATCAAAGAAATGCGGACAGCCGCAGGTATGCGACATGTCGATATCGCGGCAGCAACCGGCCTGACCCCGAAACAGCTCTCCGCCCTGGAGAACGGGCACATTTCTAACCCCGAGTATGCCACCCTAAAGCGCTTGGCCCTCGTGCTGGGCATTGATGTATGCGATCTGGTCTGATCAGATAGATCATCGCTCCGCTGATCACTTTACTGATCACTTTACTGATCACTTTACTGATCACAATGTCCACATAGCGGCCATCTCCCCACTGAAAACCCGGCATAAGCCCAGCGGCTCTCACAGCTGAAAAGCCGCATTGGGCACCGCGCGCCTCCAGCACACTTCTACACACGCTTGCTCATGTGACCGCACTCGTCGTCCACAGTGCGGTTGGATGTGCTGTGCTGGGATCTACCTGATACGCGCTGCCGCCGTCGTTTAGTTCACGAAGGAGAACAGACAGCCAATGAAAAGCACTCCATCCCAGACTTCCGACCCCGCGCCACACCTGCCCGTCCGTGATGAGGTGATTGATGCCGCCAGGATGGGTAAAGATGCGGAATGCCCTGATGCCGCGCCGATCGCGGAACCTGCGGCGGCGAACCATAGTGACGATGCGCAGCCGACAAGCCCCCCTACCCCACTGACGCCTCCAACAGCGGTCGCTTCCGCAACGCAGAGCACTGAAGACCTATACGATATGCGCCATTGTACGATCACGCTGGTCCTTCAGTTTCTGCCCGAAGACGGCAGTCCACAGGGGCGGCAAGTGCTGATCGGTGTGAGCAATCCGACCGACCCACCGATTATTGAGGCGCTCCGGCAAAACGAGTTGGGTCCACTTCCGCCAGCGCTGGATAAGCTGCTCGAACAGCTCGCAGCCCGGCTGCCGGAGTTGAAACAGGCAGCCGAACAGCGGCAACGCGATGCTGCGGTGGTGTCCAGTGCGCGCACCACGGTGACACCAACCCGCACCTCGCTGTCCAGGCCCGCGCAACGGACAGCGAATACGCAATCTGGGGCGACAACCTCCTCCCCCCCACCTGCTGTACCCAGAGCGCAGCCTGTCATTCCTCCAACACCGGGGCCACCGCCACCCAACCCCCAGGACGCGCCTACGCAGTTGTCCCTGTTCGGTTAGCATCTGGCCTAGTCACCAATGCCCGATCCTAACGCCATAAGAAAAAGTGATCAGCAAAGTGATCAGTTAGGTGCTTAGCGGAAAGGAAATGATCCGATGGCGACCATCAAACTCAGTGATAACGGTCAGACGTTCACCCTCCCGGACGAGATCGCCGGCGACGATGAGCGGTTACGCAATGCCCTGAAACCCTTCTATCCAGAGATGGCGAACGCTGAGATCCGGCGCGAGACGAAGGACGACGGGCTGATCGTCACGGTGGTAAAGCGGGCTGGCCCCAAAGGCGCGGGGATCTTGCCTGCGCTCCTGGCCGCGCCGGAACACCTCAATCCGGCGCTGGACCTGGCCTGGCAGTTGGAGCACCGGGAGATCGCTGCCAGCCTGGAGCTAACCGAACTGCTTGCGCTCCAACCGGCCATTGAGCAGGCGATCGCAGCGGGCGAGGCTGAGGTCAAGCAAATCGAGATCACTCTGCGCATCCTCAAAAAGGCGCTGCCGGTGCCGGGGAGCCATCCGCCACACGGGCTGTAGCGATGGCTGCCTCAGTTACCGGAGCGCTTGAGATCCTGCGCTGGCACCGTCTGCCGCTCACGTTCTCCGCCGCGCGCGACTGCCTGGAGCAGTACCGCGACCGGGCCAATTTGCTGACCCTGTATCAGCACTACTTCCCGCAAGAATACACGGCATCCACCGCCAGCGTCCGGCCCGCCAAAGGAGCCGTGTACAGCGCGCGGGAGACCGAGTTTTTCGAGCTGGTGAACGCCCGCCTCTTCCCCCTGCCCCTGGATGTGTTCCTGGACGAGTATGAGGGGGCCAGATCGGCCACGCTCCCTGTGATGACGTTCGGGATCGATTGGTGGCTGGACTCCGTCGCCGATCTGCGCCCCGGTTGGCAGCTCCTCTTGCTCCTGACCGACGAAGTGGCGGTTACCGATGTTGAGGTGGATGCCCGCTTCCTCAAAACCTACGCAAAGCGGATCAAGCCCCGGCCGCCCGGCTCCCGGATTGATGGGGATGCCTTCAAAGCGGCGTGTCAGGCCGCAGGCGAGCCAATCACCGCGCTGCCGCTGGCGCTGGATATGCTGGCCCATGACACCGGCAACATCTGGTTGGACCCCAGCGACGAGATGCCGGTCATGGACGCCGAGTGGTGCGTGCAGGATATCGATTTGCTGACCCGCGAGTACCAGGAAGCGCAGCAGATTCTCAGCCAGATCGATCAAGTGCTGGACTGGATTGAGGCCAGCCCCGCCCATTTTGGAAAGGTCATTACCCTATGGAACCACGCCAGGAAGGTCCGTCGCTCATCGCCGCTGGCATGATGCGGGAGCTGCTGACCGCCGCGCCGCGGCCACTGGTGGACATCGAGGCCGAGCTACTCATCCTGGCCGGCCAGTATCTCCTGCATTGGCGCGAGGGCCAGCAAGACCGCTTCAAATTCCTTTCTGCCGAGTCTTTACGTACAGCCTTCAGCCAGGAGCCGGTCGATACCGGCTGGCTCCCTTCCGGCATCTGCCGGTGGGGCGCGGGGTCGGACGGTACCTGGCTGATCATGTTCATCGCGCCAGCCCGCCACACCCTCCCGATCAGCCTAGCCGACAACGATCCCCCTACCCCACTGATCGTGCCCCTGCCCGGCCTGGTGTTTGCGGGCATCCAGACCAGCTACTATGCCTGGGCGGTCGGGGGTATGACGTTTAATTCGGCGGCAAACCTCTACCACGCGCCGCTGCCCAACGTCCATCCCGACGGCCGGATCTGCTTCGGCCCTACCAACCCGCCGCCCACCGCCGCGGCCAACACGATGGAAACCGCCTGGCAGCTCTTCCTCACCAGTCCCTTCAACAATCATCTCGTCTCGGGCAAGTCCCGACGACAACCAGATGATGTTCGACGGCACTTGCAGGCCCTGGCCGGACAGCACCGGCGACAGTACCCCGTCCGTGATCTCGTGCTCGCTGCGCCATCCCACGTCACGATTGCGGGGGTCGTCGAGCGCAACTTTGTAAATAGGTCTCCCCAGCAAAATTGGTGAAACCATTAGAAAGGATTAGCTTGCCACTATGCGGCGTAGCAAGCACCTTGTGAGTTCTGGTTGCACCTGTCTTTAACGGGACGCTTGCAATTGACCACCATTCGATCTATGATGGCGAACATGAGGAGGGAATTGCATACTCAACATGAAAGAGATGCACTATGATATGGCTTCGTTCAATCGTAAGTTGTTGCGTAGCATCAGTACTGGTATGGTGCTCCTGCTAGGCAGCCCAGTAATCGGCTGGGTTATAGTCATGAGACAGCCAGTGTCGTTACAGATAGGATCAGTCACCTTCGTGGTGAAACGCCGTTCTGGATCGGTAGTGCGCTTCTCGCAAGACCAACTCCAGATGATCAGGATTCGGCTAATGGCGCAGTGCCCCGAATATGGACCTATGAAGCGCATAATGCCGGTAGGACCAATCGTCATTGGGTTCTGGCGCTGCAAGCCAGCCTAGCAAAACACTGATTAACCGACCTTTGCGCTGACGGGGCGCAAAGGCCAGAGGCCCGCAAGAACCATTGTTTCCGGGGGGATAACAGTGGGGACAGCGGGTCTCTTTTTGTCTCGCGTGCGGCAGGGAAGCACGGCGTTTGTCTAGCCGCCCCCCTGCCCTTCTGGAAAGGAGGATGCACCATCATGCTTCCACCGCTGGTGAACTATCACATTCTCTGCGAGCTGCTCGGCCCACCAGCCAATGCCACGCTATACGAGTACCTCATGGCCGGTAACGGAGTGTTCTTGCGCGGGAAGCGCGCGGGTCTACAGGTGCTGATTCCGGTGGCCTCGTGTGAAATACGTGGGCTGCTGGAGATCGCCCCGTACCTCCGGCTGGCGTATCCCCGGGTGGACCAGACGTTGGTTGCCGCGATGCTGGCCCAGTCCCGCGCCGCCTGTATTGTCGCGGGCGCGCCCCGCGAGATTCTCTTTCACCTGCGCTGGGAAGGGCGCTGGCACCTGGCGGTTCCTGCACAGGACCAGACCGCTAGCAGCGTCACGCCGCTCGGTCCCGCGTTAGGTTCGTCTTATGAAACGGCGCTGATTGAGGTGCATTCCCATCACCGGCTGGCCCCGTTCTTCTCCCGCACCGACGATGCCGACGAGCAGGGCTTTCGCCTCTATGCGGTGCTGGGCCACATCTTTACTAAGCCTACCCTGCGGGTGCGGGTCGGCGTCTATGGCTATTACTGGAACGTGCCCGCACCGTGGGTGTTTGAGCTACCCGACGGCGTGGCCGACTACCTGACCGCAAAGGAAGGATCGCCGGCAGCAATCGAGGCAGAGGGAGGTGCGAAACGACCCGAATGAGTGACTTACCCAGCCTGGATTATCTCGAAGCGCGGCCAGTCGTTCACCGCCAGTGCCGGGAAACCGCGTTCCTGCTGGTCGGCACCGGCGGCACCGGGAGCTGGCTCGCACCTCATCTGGCGCGGTTGGTGCGGGTGCTCAATGACGCGGGGAAACCGGCGTCTGTCAAGTTCATTGACCCGGATATGGTCACGCCCGCCAACGTGCTCCGGCAGCATTTCTGTGATGCCGAGATCGGTCTGCCGAAGGCGCGCGTCCTGGCGCTGCGCTATGGCACCGCCTGGGGCCTCGACATCCCGGCGATCATCGAACCCTTCACCCCGGAGCAGGTCCGCTACAACTGGGACACGCTGACGGTTCTCATCGGGTGCGTGGACAATGCGGCCGCGCGGCAGGCCATCGCCCAGGCGCTCCAGCGAAACCAACAGGACGCGCCGCGCGTCTGGTGGCTGGACACCGGCAACGGCAAGGAGCATGGACAAGTACTCCTGGGCACCGCCAACACGCCCGATGCGCTGCAAGGCGCGTTTCGTATTTCTACCTTCTGTACCACCCTACCCTCGCCAGCACTCCAACATCCTGAACTATTAGAGCCGCTCCCCGAAGAGTTGCAAAACAGTCCGCTGAGTTGCGCGCAACTCGCCCAGGCCAATGCCCAGTCCCTGCCGATCAACCCGCGCATTGCCGCCGAGGCTTTCGACTACCTGCTGCGGCTGACCTTCACCGGCGATCTCCGGCGCTTCGCCACCTACATCGATCTACCCAGCGGCACGACCCACTCCCGCTACACCACCCCTACAGCCGTTGGCCTGGCTATCGGCCAACCTCCCGCCTTCTTCGATCCCGATAAAGCCCCAGGTTCT
>JBBSAN010000471.1:0-5814 GCA_038252265.1 Chloroflexia bacterium | reverse complement strand
GTGGTCAGTGGTCAGTGGTCAGTGGTCAGTGGTCAGTGGTCAGTGGTCAGTGGTCAGTGGTCAGTGGTCAGTGGTCAGTAACGAGGGATCAGGGATCAGGGATTAAGACCAGGCAATACGCAATACGCAATACGCAATACGCAATACGTCACGCATCACGTTTCACGCATCACGTTTCACGGAGAAAGGTTCGCTGTATGAAAAAGCTACGTTGGGGGATGGTAGCGGTGGTGACGCTGCTGGCACTGGTCGGCCTGCCGATGGTGGCAGGGGCGCACCCGCTGGGCAATTTCACCATTAATCACTATACGGCGCTGACGGTGCGCACCGGCGCGGTGGATGTGCGCTACATCCTCGATATGGCCGAGATCCCGGCCTATCAGGAGTTGCAGGGGATCCACCCCGACGGTAGCACGACCCTGACCGAGGCCGAACGCACCGCCTACCTGGACCGGCGGCTGGCCGAACTGCTGCCGGGCCTGGTGCTGACCGTGGACGGCAAGCCGCTGGCCCTGAAAGAAACGGCCCACGACCTGAGCTTCCCGCCCGGCGCGGGGGGCCTGCCCACGTTGCGGCTGGTGCTTGATCTCACGGCAGCCTTGCCCGCCGGAAGCGGCGCGCTCCACTACAAAGACACGACCTATGACGGGCGACCGGGCTGGCGCGAGATCATCGCCACCGCCGGGGCAGGCATGGGCCTGGATGGCGCGTCGGTGCCGACCACTGACCGCAGCCACGCCCTGACCGTCTATCCCCAGGACCTGATCAGCAGCCCGCCGCAGGTGAGCGAAGCCAGCTTCCGCTTCCTGCCCGGTACGGGTAGCGCGGCCTCCAGCACCGCCCCGGCTCCGGCCCCGGCGAACGGTCTGACCGGCTGGATCGCCCAGCGCACCGACGCGATGACCGAACTGATGGCGCAAAAAGAGATCCCCCTGACGGCGCTGCTGATCGGCCTCGTGGTTGCCTTCTTCCTCGGCGCAGCCCACGCTATGTCACCAGGCCACGGCAAGACGATCGCGGCGGCCTATCTGGTCGGCAGCCGGGGCACCCCGCTGCACGCCGTCTTCCTGGGGGTGACCGTCACGATCACCCATACCTTCGCCGTGTTCATCTTCCTCATCGTCATCAACGTGGCGCAGCAATACTTCCTTCCCGAGCAGATCTTTCCCTGGCTGGGGTTCCTCTCCGGCTTGATGATCGTGGTCATCGGCCTGGCCCTGGCCGCGCAACGGGGCCGCCCGCTGTGGAATGCCTGGCGTAGCCGCGCCGCCCAGGTGAGCCACGAACGGGCGCACGCCCTGGGTGTGCCCCATCCCCACGCGCACGCTCCGGCAGAGGGCCTGGCGCTGGCGATGGCGGGCGCGACCACGGCTGAGGGGGCCTTCGGCTCCACGCATCTGCACCCGGTCGGCCCCGCCGGGCACACCCACGACCAGGATCACGACCACAGCCACGATCATGACCATGACCACGACCCCAGCCACGAGCATGACCATGATCACGCGCACGGCCACGACCATGACCACGCCCACAGTCACGACGCCGGGGTGCAACAACATGCCGACGGCACGCACAGCCACGGCTTGTTCGGGAAGCCGCACACGCACCTGCCCGCTGACGGCCAGAAGGTGACGCTGGGGAGCTTGCTCGCCCTGGGTATCACCGGGGGGATCATTCCCTGTCCCAGCGCCCTGGTGGTGGCTCTGGCTGCCGTGCGGGTCGGTCGCATCGGTGAGGGGCTGCTGCTGCTGGTAGCGTTCAGTGCCGGGCTGGCCGTGGTGCTGACGGTCATCGGCCTGTTGATGGTCTATGCCCGGCGGTATATGGACCGGCTGCCGTTCAACAGCGGGCTGCTCCAGCCGTTGAGCGTCGTGTCGGCCCTGTTAGTGGCCGGGCTGGGCTTGATCCTGGCGGTCTCGTCGCTGGCCGGCAACGGGCTAACTTTCTAGCCGGATTTAATCGCTTATCAGGTTCCAGAGAAGGTAGGTGGCGCGATGGCCCCTCATCCGCTAGCGTTAGAGTTTGACCCGGATATGGTGGCGCGGCTGGAAGCAACCGGCTGGAAAGCCTACTACGACCATGACTGGCTGCGCGCCTTCCTGCTGTTGGTGCGGATCAATCAGGAGCAGTTTCACATCCCGTTCCCGCGTTCCCTGGTGGCCGCCTATTACACCGTGCGGGCCTCGGTGGCCTTCGCCCCCCGCGACAACGAAGCGGCCCTGGCGGATGTGCGGGGCTATCTGCGCAAGTTCTACGCGGTGGTGGCCGAGGTCAACCAGCAGTCGTTTGATGCCGATCACGTCGGGGATCTGGAATTGGACTACTGGCTCGTCCACCGGCACCTGGCGCTGGACCAGGCCGCAGACTACACGCCGCTGGTCCAATCGCTGACTAACCTGCACGCGGCGATCTTCAGCAGCACCCCAGAGCGGATGGCGGCGTCGGCCCGCAGCCGGGCGCGGGGCGCGGCTACGGTGGACCTGATCACGAGCAAGCGATCGACCGACCAGGCCGCCGATTGGCGGGCGGTCTACTTCTATCTGCGGCGGGCCTATGAGCAAGTCAAAGCCGAATTATAGCCCGGGCAGGCGCACTTTCGTGGTTACGGAGGGTGGCAGGACGCGGCCATGGGTAAGGAGTCGGAATACCAGACCTTGATCCGGTTGTATTTGCTCCAGGCAGAGGAGTGCAACCGGCTAAGTAGCGAGGTGTCATCACACTGGGACGAGGCTCCTCCTCCCGGTGAGGAGGCGGCTGCGGATCATGCCCCTGCCTCGGCCACGCCCGCCGCCAGCGAAGAGCGCACCTATGTTGAGGCCCTGGTCGCCAATGCCCAGCGGGTGAGCGGATGTACGTGCGCCGAACTGCTGGCGGCGGGCTATGCCTTGCGCCAGTGGGTGCAACGCCGCCCCCTGGCCGACCAGGCCACCTGGCTGCGGGCCAGCCAGTGCCCCCATGTTACGCTGGTTGACGGTTTGGCTGCCGCCGATTTCAGCGGCTCGCGCCCCGCCCGTGACTGGTTCGACCTCGTCGCCGCGCTGCGCCGGGTGACCCTCAACGGCCCGGTACGCATCCCGGTGATCAACGATTATGTGATCAACTGGGTCGAAACGAACAACCACTACTTGATTTAGCCGGGGTGTTCCATCCTGGCGTGCTGGATCAGGGATTGCCCCCATCCTGGTCGTGTTTGGCTGCGGCCTGGCGCTTTTGCCACATCCGCCGCCCGACGATAAAGACCACCGCGGCGATCATCAGGACGTAGACGACAGGGCCGATCGGGGCCAGGATGCCCTCGACCTGCCGCCAGTTGTCGCCCAGCAGCCGCCCGGCGAAGATCAGCGCGCCGTTCCACAGGCCGCTGCCGATCGCGGTATAGAGCCAGAAGCGCAGCAGCGGCATCCGGCCCAGCCCGGCGGGCACCGAAATGAGGGTGCGCAGGCCGGGGGTGATGCGGGCGATGGCCACCATCCGTTCGCCGTTGCGGTCGAACCAGCGTTGCACCCCCACCAGATCGGCGGACGAGAAGCCAAAGAAGCGACCATAGCGGTCCAGCACGCGCCCGACCAGTGGCGCGCCCCCCCAGCGGGCCAGCCCATAGAGGCTGCTCGCCCCGACCAGCGAGCCGAACGTGGCCGCGATTTCCACCGCCCACCATTCCAGCCGCCCCTGTGCGCTCAGATACCCGGCCAGCGGCAGGATCAACTCGGTGGGGATCAGCGGGAAGATCGTTTCGAGTGCGATCAGGAGGGCGATGCCGGGATAGCCCAACTGGGCGATCACCTCCTGCGCCCAGGCGAACAGATCCCCGAACAGGTGATCCATCAGGCTACCGCCCCGGTGGGCACCGCGAAACCGTCTGTAACCGGGCGGGGTATCCTTGAATAGAGGGGGGTCGGCATGAGTTTTGCTTATCAGGGAGGGGACCGGGACGATCGGGCGCGTCCGGGTGGGGATCAGGTGCCAATTGGACCTTGCCGGGCCAGGGCAGAGGTTACTATGATCACCATAGTATCGGGCATTATAGCATAGGCCGCGCCGGAGACGCAATGCTTTAATCCAACATTAATGCCATATGTATTGACAAAGATCGCGCATTTTGATACAATCTTAAAGCGGCAAAATTTTCTTTGCTGGCAAAATCATGTTGACCTGGGGCGCGGATTATTGACTAACGTGGTCCCCCAATTTGGGTTACATATCACAGAGCCGGGTGTGAAACTTCTTGCCCGCTTTGGACGTTATATATAGTGAAACAGCCCCTGCTCAGGGGCTATCGGTATATGATCAACTCGGACCGCAGCCAGAAAGGACATCAACCCGGCAAAACAGGCGATCGGCCCCTCGGCCATTCGTTGCGACAATCGGGGTAGGTGATAAGGGTAGATGGAAGTGGTGACCCAATATGATGTTTACGACTTCGAAGACCTAGACCTCCAGGCCATAGACGGCGATGAGCCGCCAATGACCGAGTTGGTACTAGTGGAAGAGGAGCGCGCAGTAATGATGGAGTTGAGTAACAGCCACGATACAGTCGTGGGCGGTGTCGAAGAAGAGGATCTGCTCCACCTTGAGCCAAATAATGGCTTCGAGCATAAAAGCGCAGAGGATTCGGTTGGGATGTATCTGCGCGAAATTGGACGAGTCTCTCTATTATCGGCCAGTGATGAGATCGCGTTAGCGATCAGTATGCAGAAAGGGAAGCGCGCGTCGCAACATTTAGAAAGTTGTGAGGACATCTCGGTTGAAGAACGTTATCGGTTGCGGGCCGACTACCTGCGTGGCAACGCCTCGCGCCGTCGCCTGATCGAGGCGAATCTGCGCCTGGTGGTCAGTGTGGCGCGCAAGTATGCCGGGCGCGGGATCTCGTTGCTTGACCTGATTCAAGAAGGAAACTTTGGACTCTTACGGGCGGTGGACCGCTTTGACTATCGCAAGGGGCACCGCTTTTCGACCTATGCTACCTGGTGGATTCGCCAGGCCATCACCCGTGCGATCGCGGACCAGAGCCGCACCATCCGGCTGCCGGTCCATATGGTCGAGGCTGTTGGACGGCTGACCCAGGTGTCGCACCGGCTGCAACAGGAACTGGGGCGCGAACCCACCGCCGACGAAATCGCCGGGTCGATGCATATCACGCCGGAGAAGGTGCGCCAGATCGTGGGTGCCTCGCAGCAAACTGTCTCGCTGGAAATGCCGATCGGCGAGGAGGAAGATGCCTCGCTGGGCGACATCATCGAGGACCGCAACACCGTGGCCCCCGCCGAAGCTGCGTCCCACCAGATCCTGAAGGAAGAGGTGGCCGACATGCTCTCGACGCTGACGCCACGCGAGCAGCGGGTCATCCAGTTGCGCTACGGGCTGGAAGACGGCTACAACCGTACATTGGCCGAACTGGGCGAAGAACTGGGCGTCTCGCGCGAGCGGGTGCGCCAGATCGAAGCCGAGGCGTTGACCAAGCTGCGCGCTGCCAAGGAAACGAAGCGGCTCAAAGAATATCTCGACTAACCGTCGGTATCCACCTTCCCGTGAATACCCCGACAACGGAAACCGGGCTGCATCTGTGCAGTCCGGTTTCTTTATTTAGCGATGAGTGATGAGCGATGAGTGATGAGCAACGGGCGTTGCGCGATGTGTTGTAGGATATGGCTCCGCCCATTGATGGTCGGGTGTCCCGAATATTGGGGGTACATCACCATCAATGGGCGGAGCCATATCCTACAATAAACCTCTCCTGCATCACGCATCACGCATCACGCATCACGCCGTACTCCGGCGCGTGGCACCGAACTTGCCGGAACTTGGGTTATTATG
>JBBSAN010000470.1:0-5831 GCA_038252265.1 Chloroflexia bacterium | reverse complement strand
GGCGGGCGGCTGGCCGCTACTGGCCCCGTCGGCCTTGCCCTATACACCGGGGAGCCAGGTGCCACGGGCGATGGACCGGGCCGACATGGACACGGTCCAGGCGGCGTTCGTCCGCGCCGCCGGGCTGGCGCGGGAGGCCGGGTTCGACCTGCTGCAACTGCACATGGCCCACGGCTATCTGCTGGGGAGCTTCCTCTCGCCGCTAACCAATGCGCGGACGGACGAGTACGGGGGCACATTGGAGGCGCGGCTGCGCTGGCCGCTGGAGGTGTTCGACGCGGTGCGCGCCGCCTGGCCCGCCGACAAGCCGCTGGCCGTGGCGCTGACAGCGACCGACTCGGCGCGTGGTGGGGCCGGGGTGGACGACGCGGTGGCGGTGGCGCGGACGCTCCAGGCGCACGGCTGCGACCTGATCACCGTGCTGGCGGGCCACACGGTGCCCGACGCCGAGATGCCCTATGGCCGGGGCTTCCTGACCCCCCTCAGCGACCGGCTCCGCAACGAGGCGGGCGTGCCCACCCTCGTCGGCGGCTACCTGACCACGCAGAACGAGGTCAACACGATCATCGCCGCAGCGCGGGTGGATCTGTGCGTGCTGGAGTGGGTATGATGAAGAGCCTTGCGCTGGGGATCATGATCCTTTTCGTGATTCTTGTATTGGGCGGATGTGATTTTGGACCTTCCTTACCAACGGCCACGCCGCTGCCCTCGCCCAACCCAACTGCGGTTGCTACTCCGACCGAAGAAGCCACCGCAACGCCGTTTGTACCGGCCTTGAGTCCGACACCGCTGATCAATAGTCTTCATTTCACCAGAGAGCAATTTGATCAAGCATGGGCCTTATGGCAGGCACAGGGGATTGAAGAATATGAAATGACAGTCTACTACGTGGCCTATAGCGCGCTTATGGCACGCTGGACTTTGCATATTCGGGTTACTGATGAGGGTAATGAAATCCTCAGCTATGTTCGTGATCCGAGTAGCCCCGTGCCACCTACGGACGGACTGGGTGCGCCGCAGTGGCTTCCTACGGCGGAACCAGAGATTACAGGGTTGAAAAGCTATCTGCAATCTCTGACGATTGAGAGTGAATTCGCAGAGCTTCGGTATTTGCTGGATCATCCGGACAGTGAGCGGCTATCTGCTGTTGATTACTATGTATCCTTTGAGGCGACACAGGGCTATCCGGTGCAGGTCCACGCTATAGATAAGCCTTTTGTAGCTGATGCTGGTTACAAGCTGGATGTTCTTAAATTTGAAGTGCTGAAGCGTAAGTCCGCTGCCACCCGGCCCTGACCTGTGCTATAATGGCCGCCTAATCGCCCTTTTTATCCTCCATCGCGGCCTGCGACGATGATGCTGTACCAGATGAAAGGAGCCTGATACGTGGACAACATGAAGCCCAACGCCCTGCCGGGCGAGCGCACGAAGTATGTGCTGGACGAGCCGGCCATGCCGACCGCCTGGTACAACATCCAGGCCGATTTGCCCACCCCGCTCCCGGCGGTGCTGCACCCCGGCACCGGGCAGCCGATTGGCCCGGCGGACCTGGCCCCGCTCTTCCCGATGGAGATCATCAAGCAGGAGGTCAGCCAGGAGCGCTGGATCGACATCCCCGAAGAAGTGCAGGCGATCTACAAGCTGTGGCGGCCCACGCCGCTCTACCGGGCGCACCGGCTGGAGCGGGCGCTCGACACCCCGGCGCGCATCTTCTACAAGTACGAGGGGGTCAGCCCGGTCGGCAGCCACAAGCCGAACACCTCGGTCGCCCAGGCGTATTATGCCAAGGCCGAGGGGGTCAAGCGCTTCGCCACTGAGACGGGGGCCGGGCAGTGGGGCAGCGCCCTGGCGATGGCGACCCGCATGTTCGGGCTGGAATGCCAGATCTACATGGTCCGGGTGTCGTATGAGCAGAAGCCCTATCGCCGCTCGATCATGCAGTTGTACGGGGCGCGGGTCATCCCCAGCCCCAGCACCGAAACCAACGCCGGGCGGCAGATCCTGGCCCAAGACCCCAACTCGCCCGGCAGCCTGGGCATCGCCATCTCCGAGGCGGTGGAGGACGCCGCCACCCGCGACGACACCAAGTATTCGCTGGGTAGCGTGCTCAACCATGTGTTGATGCACCAGACGGTGATCGGGCTGGAGGCGCAGCGGCAGATGGAGATGGCCGACGCCTATCCCGACGTGGTGATTGCCTGCTTTGGCGGCGGCAGCAACTTCGCCGGGCTGACCCTGCCCTTCATCGGCGACAAGATCAGCGGCAAGGCTCCCAACACCCGCATTGTCGCCGTCGAACCGGCGGCCTGCCCGACGCTGACGCGCGGTGTCTACGCCTACGATTTTGGCGACGCGGTCGGCATGGCCCCGATGGTCAAGATGCACACGCTAGGGCACAGCTTCGTGCCGCAGTCGATCCACGCGGGCGGCCTGCGCTACCACGGCGCGGCCCCGCTGATGAGCCATCTCTACGAGGGGGGCTTTCTCGAAGCGGTGGCCTACCCGCAGAACCCGGTATTTGGCGCGGCGGTGGAGTTCGCCCGCGCCGAGGGCATTGTCCCGGCCCCCGAGTCGGCTCACGCCATCCGCGCGGCGATGGACGAGGCGCTGCGCTGCAAAGAATCAGGCGAGGCCAAGACGATCCTGTTCAACCTCAGCGGCCACGGCCTCTTCGACCTGGCCGCCTACGACCGCTACCTGGCGGGCGACCTGGAAGACTACGAGTACCCGGTGGACGCGGTGCAAGCCGCTCTGGCGGGACTGCCCTCGGTGGCGGATTAGGCTCAGGCCGATTGCGCGTGATTTTAACGGTGTCGTTTGTAGGATATGGCTCCGCCCATTGACCGTCCGCACACCCTGACAGGGGGGTTGCCCGATCCTCCACGGGCGGAGCCGTGTCCCACAAATCGCTTGGGCAGGGAATGATTCCTGGTTGTTTAATTAGAAAGGACCCCTGTGACCGACACAACCACCCACGAACACCACCCGATCATCAACATTCTGGGCGAGCAGGTCGCGTTGGGGCCGCCGCGCCGCGACTTGCTGCCGACCTATACCCGCTGGATGAACGATTTCGACACCCTCTACCTGGCCGGGTATATGCCCGGTCCCCGCACGCTGGAGGGGATGACCGCGTCGTTTGAGCGGTGGACCAACGACGACAAGCATGTGCGCTTCGATATCTACGAGGTGGCGAGCTGGCGACCGATTGGCTTTGTGCTGCTGAAAGATATCGACGCGCACAGTCGCAACGCCTTGTTCGGCATCGCTATCGCCGAGTCCGATTGCCGGGGCAAAGGCTATGGCACGGCGGCGACGCGCCTGCTGCTCGACTATGCCTTCACCGCGCGGGGCCTGCACACCGTCTCGCTGACCACGGCAGAGTTCAACGTTGCCGGGCAGCGGGCGTATGAGAAGGCGGGGTTCCGGGTGTTCGGGCGGCAGCGGCAATGCTGGATGGCCGGCGGGCGGCTGTGGGACATCATCCACATGGAGTGCCTGGCGACCGAGTTCCAGAGTCCGGTGCTGCGTCAGGTCTTCGGCCTGGACGCGCTCGGCCCGCCCGTTTAGTGTAGAGGTTTAACTGCGATGGAGAGCGAGAACAACGGGGTCCTCGCGGGGCGGCGGGCTGTCGTGACCGGGGCGGGGCGCGGCCTGGGGCGCAGCATCGCCCTGGCGCTGGCCCATACGGGGGCCGATGTGGCCGTCACCGCCCGCACCGCTGCCGACCTGGAAGGGCTGGCCGCCGAGATCGCGGCGCTGGGACGGCGGTGCGTCTGGGTGCCCGGCGATGTGACCGATCCGGCACAGGTGGCGCAGTTGGCCGAGCGCGTCGGCGCGGAATGGGGCGGGATCGATATCCTGGTCAACAACGCGGGCACCGCCGCCAGCCACAAGTTCCTGACCCACCCCGACGACCTCTGGCACCAGATGTTGTTGGTCAACCTGACCAGCGTTTACTATGTGACCAAAGCCTTCACCCCGCTGCTGATCGCGGCGGGCGGGGGCCGGATCATCAATATCGCCTCCATCGCGGCCCGCGTGGGCGACCGCTACATCGCCGCCTATACCGCCGCCAAGCACGGTGTCCTCGGCCTGACCCGCGCCCTGGCCGTCGAACTCCTCCCGCACGCGATCACCGTCAACGCCGTCTGTCCCGGCTTCCTCGACACCCCCCTGACCCAGGCCAGCATCCAGAACATCGTCGCCCGCACGGGGATGCCGGAAGCCGACGCCCGCGCCGCGCTGGAGAAGATCAGCCCGCAGCATCGGTTGATCACGGCGGAGGAAGTGGCGTCGGTGGTCGTCTTTCTCTGTCAGGATTCGAGCAGGGGGATTACCGGGCAGGCGATCAACGTGGACGGCGGGAGCGTGATGTCGTGAGTAATCAAGCTATATTTTAGGTTGGAAGCAGCGGCTTTGTGTGAGGCACGTTTCACAGAAGTGAACAAGCCATATGTTCTGCTGTGCGGGAGTCCGGTCCTGTCATCCTGAGCACAGCGAAGGATCTTCTTGGCGGTCTAAGTTGTTAGGGAAGCATCGGGATCTTCGTGGGCGATCAAGTAGCCCGCACAAGATCCTTCGCTGCGCTCAGGATGACAGGGCCGGACTCCCCATATTGAGAGGTTATGATGAAATACGACTTTTTATACGAAGTCAGCGAGGGGGTTGCCACCCTCACCTTTAATCGGCCCGACGTGCTGAACGCCCTTACCTTCGAGATCTACGCGCAGTTCCGCGATTTGCTGGAAGCATTGCGCTATGATGACGCGGTGAAGGTGCTGATGGTGACCGGGGCGGGGGATAGCTTTTGCTCCGGGGGGGATGTGCATCAGATCATCGGGGCGCTGATGGCGCAGGATGTGAAGGATCACCTGGCCTTTACCCGCATGACCGGGGCGCTGGTGCAGGGATTGCGGCTGCTCGACAAGCCGATCATCGCCGCGTTGAATGGCATGACCGCCGGGGCGGGGGCGGTGATCGCGCTGGCATCGGACCTGCGGGTGGCATCGGAGCGGGCGCGGATTGCCTTCCTGTTCACTAAAGTGGGGCTGACCGGGGCGGATATGGGGGCAGCCTACCTCTTGCCCCGCGTGGTCGGGATGAGCCGGGCCACCGAATTGCTGATGCTGGGCGATACGATTGACGCCGCCACCGCCGAACGCTACGGGCTGGTCAATCGCGTGGTGCCGCACGAGAACCTGCTGGGGACGGCGCAGGAACTGGCGACCCGGCTGGCGCAAGGGCCAGGGATGGCCCTGTCGATGACCAAGCGGATGCTGAACAACGAGTGGAACATGGACCTCCTGACGGCGCTCGAATCCGAGGCGCAGGCCCAGGCGCTCTTGCTGATGGGCGAGGACCACCGGCGCTTCTACGAGGCGTTCCAGGCGAAGGAGAAGCCGAAGTTTGTTGGGCGGTAGGCGTGCGCTGTCAACGGATTATGAAGCGGATTAAACGGATTTCTTTGCGTGATGCATGAGGCACTATGAGCGACACAGACTCCAAAATCCAAAATCCAAAATCCAAAATCGTCAATCCGCCCGAGTTGGCTCCGCCGAAAGGGTTTAGCCACGGCATCGTGACTCAGGGAGGGCGGTTGCTGTTCCTGGCGGGGCAGACGGCAGGGGACGCGACGGGGCGGATCGTCGCGCCCGGCGATCTGGTGGGGCAGTATCGGCAGGTGTTGGGCAACCTTCAGGCGGTGGTGACGGCAGCTGGGGGGACGATGCAGGACATTACCCAAATCACGATCTTTGTCCGTGACCGCGACGATTATATCGCCCACCGCCAGCCGCTCGGCCAGGTGCATAAGGCGTTCTTCGGCAGCT
>JBBSAN010000469.1:0-5834 GCA_038252265.1 Chloroflexia bacterium | reverse complement strand
CCACACACATGTTCTAAGACGATCATACCCGGTATTACCCCTCAGACCACAGTGGCGTGGCAGAATAGTGCTGGCCCTCCCAGTGCCGTGATTAGTAGCGTCGAGTATTGTTGAGTTAGTGTAGAGAACCGAATCAGAGAGAGGAGTTGAGCATCGTGGGTATGCGCAACAACACGGCGGCCCGGATGGCTCCGGAGCCGCAGGATCAGCATCGCGCCTGGGCGACGACAGTGCCTTACGAGGATCTGGACCAGGCCAACAATAACGATAATGATATTTTTCAAGCGCCTCCGGCCCGCAACGCCAATGCGGCCCCGACGACGCGCCTGCGCGCCATGCCTAAGGCCGCCACCCCGCGTGCCCGCGCTGCCCAACCGGAAGCGGACCCATGGCTAGAAGCCCCGGTGCCCGCACCGCTCGCCCTGCCCACCGCCCAGACCGGACGGCTGTATGAAGCCGCGCCTGCCGCCCGCCCTGCCGTCAAGGCGGGGTCGTTGCGCCTGGCAATGATCGGGGCCGGGGCACTGGTCGGCGTGGTCGTGCTCTACCTGGTAGTCAGTGCGGTGGTCCACTGGACCCAGGTGACGATGGACGACATGGCCTATGGCCGCCCGCGCACCACCCACCTGGCGGCAGCAGTCGGGCACAACAACGACTCGCCCGCGCAGCCGACCAACTTCATCGGCCTGAACCTCAACCGGCAGGTAACGGTGTTCGAGATCCCCGGCGGCGATACGAGCAAAGCGACCGTGATTAACGGCCCCTACCTCTTTGGCGAGGGCGAAGATCTGACCCCCGTTCATCTCGACACCGCCGATGTGAACGGCGACGGCAAGCTGGACCTGCTGGTGTCGGTCAAGGATGAACAACTGGTGTTCATCAACGACAACGGTACGTTCCGGGCCATGACCGCCGAAGAAAAGACCCAGTTGGCCCAGACCGCCCAGGGGGGTGGCCCGGTCCAAAAGTAAGCCCCGCAGCGCCGAATGACAAGGGGGCGGCTCCCATGCCGCCCCTTTTTGCGAGACCATCCGAGACCGTCTTAGACTGAAACGAGGGACCTTTCATGAAGCCACGCGCCGAGCATCTCGTCATTCTCGTGGCCGTGCTGGGGGCCGGGGTGCTGCTAGGGGGGCGCGGCGTGGGGGCCGTGCTGGCCCGCACCCTCAGCCCGATCCATAGCGGCCCTACCTGGAGCAACTGGCACGGGGCCGGACCGGGCCTGGCCCTGGCGCTGGCGAGCCGGGCCGGGGTCAAAGCCCCCGGAGCCGCCTCTATCGTGCAGGCCGCGTTTTCCGTACCCGCTGCCGCCGACGCCGCGCCGTATCAGGTAGACACCGCCCCGACCATCACCGTAGACCGGATCAACGCCGTCCTCCAGCAATACAACTCGCCCGCCGCGGGCAACGGCCAGGCCTTCTATGACCTGGGCGTGCGCTACGGGATCAACCCTGCCGTGGCGCTGGCCTTCTTCATCCACGAAAGCAGCGCGGGCACCAAAGGCGTGGCCCGCTTCACCAATTCCGTTGGCAACATCCGCACGACGCCCGGCTACCGCGACTATCAAGGCTACCGCGCCTATGATAGCTGGAGCGAAGGCATCGAGGACTTCTACAAGCTGCTCCATGACCTGTATATCGACGGCTGGGGCCTGCATACCGTCGCCCAGATTTTGCCGCGCTATGCCCCCTCCGCCGACAACAACGACACGGCAGCCTATATCACCAACGTCCAAACCCTGATCGATAGCTGGCGGAATTAATGAATCGCTATTCCCAACTGCTCCTCCGCCGCGTGCATCCTGCGGCGTGGCTGGCGGCGTTCGGCGGCCTCCTGCTGGCGGCGCTGGTGGTATTGCCGCTACTCACCGCCAGCCACGGCGGCGGGCGCACACTCGGACGCATCAGCCCCTACGTAGCCGGGTCCGACACGATCACCGGCGCGACCGGCAGCGTGCATCCGCTGGCAAACAGCGGGGCCTCGGTGGCGGGCAGTGCGGGCGGCGGCAGTGTCCGCCCCCTGACCGTCTACAACATGCCGACGGTGCTGGTGCCGGTCGCCACGTCCCCTACCCCACCTCCGGCGGCGGCAGCGGCCACTCCGGCCCCGGCATCCGCTGGGGCCAGGGTGCTGGACAACCCGAACAACACCGTCCCCGCCGGTCTCGATCCGAACCGGCCCTTCGGCCCTCCGGTGATCCGCACCGACTGGGTGATCAGCAAGGACTACGCGGCCCACGGCGGCCACTCGGAGTGGGGCGCGATCGATTTTGCCTACTGGTACGACCAGGGCGCGATGGGGTCGGAGGTGGTCGCCACCCACGCCGGCATCGTCCACCTGATCCCCGACGACCCGATCTACGGTAACTGGGTCTGGGTGGTGAACGATCACTACACCACCCGCTACGGCCACACCCGCAAGTACCTCGTCACCGAGGGCCAGCAGGTGGTGCGCGGCACCCTCCTGGCCGAGATGGGGTCCACCGGCCACAGCACCGGTCCCCACGTCGATTATCAGGTCTGGCAGGACAACGACAACAAGAACCCGATGGACTTTTTAAAGTAGCTGGGAGAAGTTAGAAATTAGAAGTTAGAAGTTAGAAATCAACCTTCACAAGGGTTATCCAGATCACAACCCCTTAACCGGATCACGAAAAAGCCGACTTCTGATTTCTGTTTTCTAATTTCTAATTTCTGTTATCTCGCACTGTAACCCTCCCCCGTATGAAATATATGAGAAGCGGGTGCTTGCGCTGGGGATTGTCCACCAGCACGGACGCACACCCGCTTCTGTGTTTCCGTAGAGACTAGAAATTAGAAAACAGAAGTCAGAAATCAGCACAACAAAGTCTGGTATACTGACTATGCAGCAACCAGCTACAAAGACCCCGGAAAGATCTGACCTCTGATGTCTAACTTCTGAGTTCTCACCATGCCCACCCCCGCCGCCAGCGTGATCATCCCCGCCTACAATGCCGCCGCCACGCTGGCGGCGTGCCTCGATGCGCTGCTGGCCCAACGCCTGCCCGCCGCGATGCCGCCGCTGGAGATCCTCGTCGTGGACGACGGATCGCGGGACGCCACACCGGAGATCGTGGCCCGCTATGCCCCGGCGGTACGGCTCATCCGGCAGGCGAACGCCGGTCCCGGCGCGGCCCGCAACACCGGGATCGCCGCCGCCTGTGCCCCGCTGGTCCTCTTCACCGACGCCGACTGTGCCCCCGATCCCGACTGGGCAGTCACGCTGATCGCCGGGCTGGCCTCGCCGGTGGTAGGAGTAAAAGGGGCCTATCGCACCCACCAGCGGAGCTTGGTCGCCCGCTTTGTCCAACTGGAATATGAGGACAAGTATGACCGGATGGCCCGCCTGCCGCGCATCGACTTCATCGACACCTACGCCGCAGGCTACCGGCGCGCGGTGATCGTGGGGCTGGGCGGATTCAATCCGGCGCTGCGCTACAACGAGGATCAGGATCTATCCTACCGGGTGGCAGAAGCAGGCGGCGAGATGCGCTTCGTGCCCACGGCGCGGGTGTATCACCAGCACGCCGCCACCCTGGCCGCCTACTGCCGCAAGAAGTTTCACATCGGCACCTGGAAAGTGGTGGTCCACACCGCCCACCCCGGCGCGCTGGTGCGCGACTCGCACACCCCCCAGAGCCAGAAGCTCCAGATGGGGCTGGCCGGGGGGATCGTCCTGGCGGGGTTGGGGGGGCTGGTCTGGCGACCGCTCTGGCGCGGGGCGGCGTTGGGGCTGGGCGCGTTCGCCGCCAGCGCGGGGCCGTTTACCTGGAAGGCGTTGCGCCGCGATCTGGCGGTGGGGCTGGTCGCGCCGGGGCTGCTGGCGGCGCGGGCGCTGGCACTGGGCGCAGGCTTCGCCTGGGGGCTTATTCGGGCCGGGTGGCCGTTGGCCGCCAGCGTGTGGGCGCACCGCGCACGGCGTCGCCCGCGCTGAAGTGGACCCCTTCCAACTCCAGCAGCGCCCGCTTGTGCCACAACGCGCCGCCCCAGCCGCCCAGGTCGCCCGCCGCGTGGATCACCCGGTGGCAGGGCACCAGGATCGACACCGGGGTGACCTTGCAGGCCGCGCCCGCCGCCCGTGCCGCCCGCGCCGCCCCGGCCCGCCGCGCCAGTTCGCCATAGCTGACCAGATGGCCGTAGGGCACCCGCTGTAGCTCCTCCAGCACGCGGCGGATGAACACCCCTCGCACCCGGCTCAGGTCCACCGACACCGTGAACACCTGCCGCTCCCCGGCGAAATACTCCTCCAGTTCGGACAGCGCCAGCGCCACCACCGGCATGGTGGGATCATAGACCCCCACCGCGCCCAGTTCGTCGGCCAGCACCCGTGCCCAGGCAGCTTCGTCCGGTAGCGCATACGACAGGCAGCAGACCCCGGCCTCGCTCCCCGCCACATAGACCCGCCCCAGCGGCGAGCTTGTCCACCCCCAGGCGAGGGGCGATTGCGGAGTGCGGAGTGTAGATTGCGGATTGGTCATGGGGGTATTATACCAGGGGCCAGGGGTCGGGGACCAGGAGACAAAGGGCGAGGCAAGGCTGGTAATAGTCAATTGCCTCATACCTCGTACCTCGTCCCTCATCCCTCGTACCTCGTCCCCAAAACCGCCCTTGCAATCACCACAACCATGTGGTATAATACTGGCGTCCACATGACCAGGGGAGATGCCAGAGTGGTCGAATGGGGCCGCCTGCTAAGCGGTTAAGCTGGCTTTAAACCGGCTTCTAGGGTTCGAATCCCTATCTCCCCGCCCAACCTCTGCTCGATTTGCCTGACGCTTGTCCGCCCTGCCCATCCACAGTTGTATGCCCCAACGGCCTTTCATTCTGACCTGGCAGGATTAGCACACCACCCGAACGAGTTTCTGGGCGAACTGCGGCCTGAGGCTGTCCACCCGTCGAAACACCTGTACAGCACGTACCCGGCACGGCCCCGCGCTCTGCAACCCGGCGGAGGGGGAGCCTGGCCCCGGTGTTGCTGTTGTACCGAATATCCTGCTGATAGAACGCCACCACCTGCTGGCGAGTCGCACCCAAGCCACGTCTGACACACACTGAATCCACACTCAGGTCTAAATGACCGCCCTTTCCCTGGCGGTCTCTCCGGCTAGCATGGCTTGCGGCAGGGTCGTTGCTGTCAGCCCCCGGCCCAACCGGCTGAGCAATCCTCGTTAGGAGTGCGGGCCCGTCGCCCGCCAACTACGCTTACCCCACCGACAAGGAGTACCCCGCATGGCTGAACACATTGCGCGCAACCTCGGCATGGAGTTGGTCCGCGCCACCGAAGCTGCCGCCCTGGCCGCCGCCCAGTGGATGGGGCGCGGCGACAAAAACGCCGCCGACGGCGCAGCGGTCGAAGCGATGCGCCTGGCCCTGGCCGCCGTGGATATGGATGGGCTGGTGGTGATCGGCGAGGGCGAGAAGGATCAGGCCCCGATGCTCTATGTGGGGGAGCACATCGGCAACGGCGAGCCGCCCCATGTCGATATCGCGGTGGACCCGATTGATGGCACCCGCCTGACCGCGCTGGGCCTGCCGGGCGCGATTGCGGTGGTGGCCTCGGCCCCCCGCGGCACACTCTACGGCGCACCCCCCGGCATCTATTACATGGAAAAAATCGCTGTGGGCGAAGCCGCCCGCGATGCCATTGATATCACGGCCTCGGTGACCGACAACCTGCACAGCATCGCCCGCGCCATCGGCATCCAGCCCAGCGAGGTGACCGTGATGATCCTCGACCGCCCGCGCCACGAGGCCATCATCCGCGAAATCCGCGAGGTGGGGGCACGGATCAAACTCATTACCGATGGTGACGTG
>JBBSAN010000468.1:0-5835 GCA_038252265.1 Chloroflexia bacterium | reverse complement strand
CCGCCGCCGCAGATGCGCCCGCCGCCGCACCCGTAGACTCGCCACCTTCCGCGAAGGAGACATATCATGATTAATCCGGTGCCCCCGCCGCCCGCCGCCGCCGCCTTGCATAAGCTCCTGGGTCCCCTCGAAGCCGCGATCATGGAATTGATGTGGGACCGGCAGCAGCATGCGACGGTCTGGGACATGGTTGGTGCCTTATGCCCCACCCATCCCTGCGCGTATGTCACCGTCATGACGGTTATGGTCCGCCTGGTCGCCAAAGGACTGCTGTATCGCCAGCCATCTGCGCGCCCGCCGTATCGCTATACCGCTGCGCTCGGCCGTGAGGAGTATCTGAACGCGGTGCTCGCGCAACTAGTTGACCAGCTCGTAACCGACTTTGGGGAGCGCGCGTTGGCACGGATGCACCAGCACCTGACCGCGGCCGCAACCCCGGATGCTCCAACGGCGGAGGGCGTCGCCGCATGAACCCGTCGCCTGCTTGTGTCGCCGCCACCGTCGTTGACTTCCCCATCGAGGTCTTCCCGGAGAATGCCATCGATTGTTGTGACGAATGCTGGCAACCGTGCCCAGGCCCCCGCTGCGTGCGGTGTGATGACCAGCGGCTGGCGGTGACGCCGGCGCAGGTGCGCCAGATCCTCCGGGCCGCAGGCGTGCCCACCCGGCAGCTCCTCCTAGTCCGGCCCGCCGGGCATTGCAATCCCTGTCACATCACCGTGCCTGCGCCGGGACCGGCGCAGGCGCTGTTATGCGCGTGCCGGACGGCCCTGTTGCAGGTCGGCGGGATTGCCGTGGCGACCGGCCAGAGCAGTCTGGATGGGATGCTCTACTTACGGGTGCGCCGAGACCTCGTTGGCCTTATTCCGGACGCTGGGGCGTAAACTGCCACCGTCCAGATTGGAGCGATGCGAATGCCTGTTTATGAGTTGATCCTCCTCAGCTGATGAGAGTGGTGAGGTGAGCGTGCTCTGCCCGGCGGGTGGGATTCTGGTCGCCGACGGCCTGCAGTTGGACGGGGTCGTGCTCCGCTTCCGCCATATCTATCTGCCGCTAGAAACGGAACCCGATGACCCGGACGCCAGCGCGACGGTGTACCCGGTCACCGTCTGGGATGCGACCCGCGTCGGACCGGCGCTGCAGCAACTCACCCACGCGGCCCGGACGGCGGCATCCGCCCCACCTCCACCGGAGGGCGCACCATGAGTGCAGCGGAGGCGGGCTGACCGGTCGCCTTCCCCACGCCAAGACTCCCCGAAGAAGCCCGTCGCGCCCGGGATTACGCCCACGCGGGCAGGGGCGGTCCTCACGCCCCCGCTGCCGTGGGGCGCTGATCCCTGGGAACACACTAGGACCGTTGCGAAGATCGCGAGATACTGACGGAGGCCCCAACATGGCGCACGATGCGGAGACACCCCCTGAGATCGTTCAGTACGACGAGGAGAAAATCACCGAGATCACCCTGGCGCTCCTGTACCTCTGATTTCTCATGGAAGAACGCCCGAGCCCACCGTCGGCACTATGGTAGCGCCGACGGTAGGTTCCCCACGGTGACGTTTTAGGGGTGCGGCGGGGCGGAGCCGCAGGCGAGTGAGCCTTGCGCGGGCGGTCACGAACCGGCTGTGTGCCCGCGGGCTGATCTTTAACCCGCGGGACAAAACTAAATCAATCCTTCTAACAGCGGAGGGGGTCGCCCGGGCACACGAGTTCGCGGCCAAGCACTTCAGCCTGAAATGTGAATAGAGATCTCTTCACGATCAGGTGGCCTCCCGCCGACCCCGTTCAGGGCAGGGTCCCCGCCCCTCATGTCGAGATGGACCAAACCTATGCATAATCCGGCGGTTTGTGGTATCTTAGAGGCGCGTGTTGCCCGCCGATCGGCGGGCGGCCACCGCCCCTGGCGGGCGATCCTGCTGCCAGCAGCGGGTCCCGTCGCGGATCCTACAAGCACCCATTCTGAAGCAAAGGTAGGCACAGGATAACCCATGATTAGCGCAGTGATATTCGACCGGGACGGGGTACTGACCGACTTCGACATCCAGGCCGCTCTCGCGGTGATCCAACCGCTGGTGCCGCTCTCGTTAGACGAACTTATCCGCCACTGGATCGCCTGGGGCGCGGCCACCCCGTTCCCGCAGACGCCAGAGGAAGAACCGGCCTTTTGGCGCGGGTTCTGGGATCATGTCAGCGATCAGCTCACGCTCTCGGCCACCGCGCGCGAACCCTTGTATGCCTTTGACTATCTCACCATCATCCATGCGTACCCGGATGCCCGGCCCGCCTTGCTCGCCGCCCGTGCCCAGGGCTTGCGCACCGGCGTCCTCTCGAATTTCCCGCTGGCGACCCTCGGCGCCTCATTAACCACGGGCGGCCTGGCTGATCTCATTGATGAGGCGTACATTGCCCGCTCGGGGGGCACCTTCAAACCGGACTCGCGGGCCTATCAAGGGATTCTGGCGGCGCTCCAGGTCGCCCCCGAGCAGTGCTTGTATTTTGATGATGAGGTGCCGTGCGTGGAGGGAGCGCGGGCCCTCGGGATGACCGCCTTCCTGGTCGATCGGCAGCAGCCGGATCATCGCCTGGCTGATGGTATCGTGCGGGATCTATCCGCCCTCCCTACGATTTTAGCAGCAACCACCCAACCGAAGTAGCAGAACAGCCATGTATGCCTGGCGCACCTCCAAGGGTGGGGCGAACGGAGGTCCAGGGCGATAAAGGGGCCTGACCATGCCGCACAGAAAAATGACCCGGTGGTCCCAACTCCTAACCTGTGCCGCAACGGAGCCGCTCCAGCGCCAGCAGGGCCAGCTACTGGCCGGGATACTCCTCGGCTTGCTGGGGATCGCCGTTTTCGCGTTGCTTCGGGGATTCCTCGATCCCACCCGCCCCGTTGGGGTTCAGGCTATGGTCCTGGGCGGATTAGTGATCGTCAGCAGCCTCTACTGGCTAAACCGGCGGGGGGCAGTAACCGCCGCCAGCACAGGGCTGGTCCTCCTCGGCATCGCGGGCCCCACCGGATTGAGTCTGCTCGCCACCCCGGGCCAGGGCGTCTCTCTTCCTGCGGTCATCAATCCCTTCGGGTTGATGATCGCGATCGGGATTGCCGGGGTTTTCCTGCCCGTATGGGTTCTTCCGTGGCTGGTGCTGGTCGTGAGTGTCGACACTGCCTGGATCTATCTGGTAGGTGCGTCGAGTCTCGCCGTGATGCGTCTTGAGCATCCAGAGCAAATCACTTTTCTGACCGTTAATGCGATCATCATCTATCTCCTCGTCGGCTTTTTTACCAGCGCGGGCAGTTACCTGCGAAATCGAGCGCTACGCGATGCCCAGGCGGCCAACCGAAATATGCGGGCGGCCCAAACGCAGGAACGGCGTCGCCTCATTCGAGAACTCCACGATGGGCCGTTGCAAGAGATCGTCGGGATAATGCGGCTGACGGAGCAATGCGCTATCCTCCTGGCCGAGGGCGCGATTGAGCAGGCTCGCCCGCTGGTAGCCCTCTGTAGTAGCCAGGCGGAAGTGGTCGTTACACAAATCCGTACGCTCGTGCGCGATTTACGACCCCAGGAGCTGGAGGGCACGACCTTGGCGGCGGCCATCGATCAACTGGTCGCGCGCATGCAGGAGGCCGGTATTGCGGTGCAGCTCCACTACGCGCTAATCCCCCCCCTACCCCCCCCCATGGAAGTGGCCCTGTTCCGGTTGACCCAGGAAGGACTCACCAACATTCGCAAACATGCCCGGGCGCAGCACGCGTGGGTTACGCTGGAGGCGCAGGCCGGAACGGTCCGGTTAGAGATCCGCGATGACGGCCAGGGCTTCGATCCCGCGCAGGTGGCGCAGCGGCCCCAGGCCGATCACATGGGGCTGGAGAACATGGTGGACCGCGTGGCCGATCTGGACGGCCAGTTGCAGATTGCCAGCACCCCCGGGGCCGGGACGACTCTGCAAGTGACCTTGCCGTTGCCGGACCTGGCCGCGGCAACGGCCCACGCCACCCGGCCGGTCCGGCAAGTCTTATGATCCGCTTGCTGCTCGTCGATGATCATCAGGTTCTGCTCCAATCGCTGGCTTTCCTGCTGAACCGAGATCCGGAGATCGAGGTGGTCGGCCAGGCGATGACGGGCGCGGCCGCGATCCAACAGGCACAGACTTTACAGCCCGATGTTCTCCTGTTGGACCTGCATTTACCGGATATGCTCGGGATCACCGTGATCCAGCAGGTGCTCCACCAGCAAGCGGCCATCCGGATCCTCCTGCTGACCGCCGATTACGAGGAAGACCTGGTGCGGGACGCTTTGCGCGCCGGGGCCCGTGGCTATCTGCGCAAGGAAACCAGCACCCAAGCCGTGATCCGGGCAATTCACGCCGTGGTCTCCGATGATGCCCTGATCCTCCCGGCGCGCGCCAGCGCGGTAGTCGCGCCGCCACGCTCACCCGCGCCATCTGCGGCAGCGGCGGTGTCCCCATTGACCGCGCGCGAGCGCGCGGTCGTCCGCCTACTGGCCGACGGGCAAAGCAACAAGGAGATTGGCTACGCCTTGGGAATCAGTGAGAATACAGTCAAGCATCACCTCACCGCAATCCTCCAAAAGCTGCACCTGACGGATCGCACGCAACTGGTCGTCTACGCCATCCGGCACCAACTCCTCTAACGGCGGGCCGCGTGGCCCGCTGGCCCGGACTGGCGAACCCTGGGAGGGGCACCCCACGCCCCACGTTTTTGGCTACCCCGCGTGCTCTGGGTGGTGATCGGGACTGAATCATCCGGTATCCTCCCGCGTCGGGCTAGGACGAGTGGGCCGGATTGGGCTGCCCCCGGCCCAGTCTAGGGGACTCTCCACTAGGACCGGCACGAATGGGCTAGGACCGGCACGCTGGTGCCGAACCTCGGCCCATATTCGGCACCAGCGTGCCTAGTACAACTCCCCAAAGTGTGCTTTACTGTCTCCAACAAGGCACTTGCACAGGCGGACTGCCCGCTGTCACGGGCAGCCGGCTACGGGAGCCGCGACCGGGCCGGGAGCCACACGCGAACCGTGCAGGCGGTTGCCGGTGGCCATAGCGCGGCCTGCCCCGATGAGGCTGAACATGCTTATCGATCCCTCCCCGCTATTTGGAGCGTTGCTGCGACACCATCGGACCACGCTCGGTTTGAATCAGACCGAGTTCGCGCAGCACGTGTATGTGAGCCGCTCTCAAATCAAAGAGATCGAGCGGAGTCGGACGCGCCCCAGTCTGCTCGTCGCGGAGCGCATCGCAGACTATCTGCACCTTACCGATGAGGGACGGACGGCGTTCCTGGCAAGTGCGCGGGCACCCCTCCCGGATCCGACCCTAGCAGGGGCCGCCCCCCCCGCAGGCGACGGCTCGGCAGGTCCCCGCTTGCCGCAGTATCCCACCGCCTTGCTTGGACGGGACAGCGCGGTCGCCGCCATGGTCCGCATGTTGGAACGACCGGAGGTGCGCATCCTGACCGTGACTGGGCCGCCGGGGGTGGGCAAAACGCGGCTGGCGCTGGCCGCGACCAGCGCCCTGCGCCCCCGATATCCAGCGGGCGTCTTCTTTGTGCCCCTGGAGACGATCCAGAATCCCGATCAGGTGCTTGCAACCATTATGCGCACGGTATCTGGTACGACAGAGGGCGTTACCTCCGCGGACCAATTAGGGATCGTATTGGGATCAGGACGCAGTCTGCTGGTGCTGGACAATTTCGAGCAGCTACTGGCGGCCGGGACCACGCTCGCCGCGCTCCTGGCCCGCATCCCCACGTTGCAGATCCTCGTCACCAGCCGCGAGATGCTGCACCTCTACGGCGAACATGAATACCCGGTG
>JBBSAN010000467.1:0-5837 GCA_038252265.1 Chloroflexia bacterium | reverse complement strand
TTCTGAACATGGATCATAGACACCGATAGCCATCACAAAGGACCGTAGCAAGTCGTCAGTCATCAGCCGTCAGTCATCAGCTTTGCTCTGACCACTGACCACTGACCACTGACCACTCGTTCACAAAGGAGTGAGTAGCAAGACCATGACTGATACTGTAGAAACTGTGGCTCCGGCCCATCTGGACCGCACCGAGTGGAAGATGCTGATCAACGGGCAGTGGGTAGACAGCGCCAGCGGGGAGACGTTCGAGACGTTTAACCCGGCGACCAACGCCGTGCTGACCAGCGTGCCCAAGGCCGGGCGCGAGGATGTGGACCGCGCCGTGGCGGCAGCCCGCGCCGCGTTCGAGGGTGGCAAGTGGCCGCGCACCAGCGCCGCCCGCCGCACCGGGATTATGATGAAAATCGCGCAGATCATGCGCGACAAGAGCGAACTGCTGGCCCGCACCGAGGTGCTGAACAACGGCAAGGCGATCAGCCAGGCCCAGGCCGAACTAAACCAGGCCATCGAGGACTTCGAGTTCTACGCGGGCGCGGCGACCAAGGTCATGGGCCAGATGATCCCGGTGCCGGGTACGTTCTTCAACTACACCGTGCGCGAACCGCTGGGCGTGTGCGCCCAGATCATCCCCTGGAACTACCCGCTGATGATGGCCGCCTGGAAGATCGCCCCGGCCCTGGCGGCGGGCTGTACCATCGTGCTCAAGCCGGCCAGCGCGACCCCGCTGACGGCGATCCTGCTGGGCGAAATCTGCCTGGAGGCGGGGGTGCCGCCCGGCGTGGTCAACGTGCTGACCGGCCCCGGCGCGGAGATCGGCACCTACCTGGCCGAGCATCCCGGCGTGGACAAGATCGCCTTCACCGGCGAGACCGAGACGGGGCGCGACATCATGCGCCGCGCCGCCGGGACGCTCAAGCGGGTGACCCTGGAACTGGGCGGCAAGTCGCCCAACCTTGTCTTCGAGGACTGCGACGTGGACAGCGCGGTCAACGGCTCGCTGTTCGCCATCTATTACAGCGCGGGCCAGAGCTGCGAGGCCCGCTCGCGCCTGTTCGTCCACGACAGCATCTATGATCGCTTTGTCGATCAATTCGTCGCCAAGGCGGGCAAGCTGCGGGTGGGCGACCCGATGGACACGGCGACCCAGGTCGGCGCGCTGATCTCGCGGGCGCACCTGGACCGGGTACACAGCTATGTCGAACTGGGGCAGCAAGAGGGGGCCACGGTGCTGGTCGGCGGCGGACGACCCCAACCCGACGGCGACACCGCCCGCAACGAACTGCTGGCCGGGGGCAACTTCTACCTGCCCACCGCGCTGGGCAACGTGGACAACAAGATGCGCGTGGCTCAGGAAGAGATCTTCGGCCCGGTGGTCACCATCCAGCGGTTCAGCAGCGAGGCCGAGGCGATCAAGCTCGCCAACGACGTGGTCTATGGGCTGGCCGGGACGCTGTGGACAAAGGATGTGGGCCGGGCGATCCGGGTCGCCGGGGCGATCAAGAGTGGCGTAGTGACGATCAACACGCCCTACACCGCCTTCCCCGGCCTGCCGTTCGGCGGCTACAAGCAGTCGGGCTTTGGCCGCGAACTGACCCTGGAGACGCTGAACCTCTACACCGAACTGAAGAGCGTGCTTATCTACACGGGCGAGAAGCCGGTTAATCCGTTTGGCCTCTAGGTGCGCGGGGCCGCCGTGGCGGCCCCGCCCGCCTGATCCCGACACCAGCGAGCGACTATGAACATTCGTATCAGCAAACTCTATGTGGGCGGGCCGAACGCGGTGCTTGAAGTGGCCTTCAACAGCGACCCGCAGGGCCGGGAGATGCTGGCCCGCATCCAGGACGCTACCGGGCACACGTTCACCCGCCCGCCCGCCAATCGCCACGCCCTGCGCGAGCTCCACCTGGCCTGCATCGCCGACCCGGCGGAACTGGACCGGGTCTACAAGCTGGCCCGCAGCATCGCCGCCGATTATGGCATCGTCCACGACAGCCAGAAAGAAATGCAGGGGCCAGACGATCTGTCCTACATGCGCGGCGGGGCGTAACCCGGCCCGGTGCAGGCGCAAGGCACGCGCAACCACAATTAGCGCTGTTGCAAAGTCAGTCTGCGTTAGCCTACCCCAAACGGTCATCCTGAGCGCAGCGAAGGATCTTGTCGGGGCCGCCAGGTCGTCAGGGGAGTGCGGGATCGTGGCCGCAGCATCACGGACCGCCCCGAAGATCCTTCGCTGCGCTCAGGATGACAGAGTCGGATTTGCACCACCGATGCGAACACAATCCATTGGGGCCTTCTAGGGTTATACGGATTGTGTTTACGCGCGCAAGTTCTTTGGTCCGCTCAAACCCACAACTCACGGAGACCGCTGTGCCCGACTCCCGTACCCTGGCCGCGATCAAGGGCTTCTCTCTGGTCGAGATCGTCGGACGCGATGTGCTGTCCTGGCGACTGGTCACCGACCCGCGCCCCAACCATGTGTGCGTGGTAGACAGCACCCGCGTGGCCGGGCTGTGCATCACCGACGAGGGCGGGGAGATCACGGCGGTCCAGACCGCACAGAACGCCTGGCGCACCGTCTACAGCTTCGAGACGCAATCACCGCTGTACAGTATGCTCTACTGGCGGCGCGGCTACGTGGGCGAAAAGGACGGGCACTACACCCTGCGCGATAGCTGGCAGGCGGTGGAGCCGCGGGTATTCCTCTTCGCCTTCCCCCCCGACACGGTACTGGAACGGCTGCAACCGCCCCCGCTACAAACCAGCCTGAGCACCTGGGAGGGGATGTTGTACGCCAGCGTGCTGGGCACACAGATCACCGCCGAGGCCATCTACCAGATCGATCCGGCCCGCGCCGCCCGCCAGGTCGTACGCCAGGCCGCGCCGCCCCCCCTCAGTACCATGACCGGGCTGCTTCCCGCGACCCCCGGTCAGACCACCCTGCTCAACCGGGTGCGGACCCTGTGCAAAGCCCGCAACATCCTGGAAGGTAGCCGCCTGATCCGCCACCTTATAGGTCTGTAACCCGGCCCACCTGGCGGGGCGCTACCCCTGTGGTGCCGCCCGCCAGGTCGCCAGGGCCGCCCGCACGGCGCTCACCTCGGCCACGGGCAACGGCTCGGTCAGCCCATTACTGATCCAGCGCGGCATCAACCCGCCGACCCGGTAAGGCTGGCTCAGGCCGATCTCGATGTGGCCGGTCTGCCGGGCGGGGAGGGCGTAGGGCACGCCGCCGTGCGCGGGGACCGCGTTACGGGTGAGGAAGAAGATCCCTGGCGTGTCCGGCGCCAGGTGGCGGGCATTGTACGGCTTCAAGACGAGCACATCGGTGCGCTCCACCAGCCGCTCCCACAGGCTGCGCGTGTCATGCAATACGCCCGCGATATGGAGCCGCACGACCTGATCCGGGTAGAATGTCGGTTGCCGCAGGGGCGCGACGGACGCGGGCTGGGCATCCCAGACCACCGTAGTGACGGTGCCGAGTACGATCCATTGGGCGTACTGCACCAGCAACGCCAGGGGCGTCGGGGGCAAGCCCGCGCCAGGGGGGATCATCGGCGGCGCGACCCACCCCGGCGCGGCCCACCCGGCCCACGAGGCGGGGGTTGCCCCCCACGAGGCCGATCTGGTGGGCGGCGCGGGCCGGGGCCACCCGCGGGCGGTCCGCCGGGCCGTGGCCCCTGGGGCCGCCCTCCCGTCAAGGGCCGGTCATCCTGCCCGCGATGGGGGCGCGGCACCCGCTCCAGGTCATATGGTTCGTCGCTGATCCCTTCCAGCGCCAGTTGCCCGATCACATCCAGTTGCGCCGCCTCTTGCTGCTGCAAGGCGGCCTCTTCGGGGGCGACAACGATCGCGCCGGAGCTGTGCGCGCCCACATCGGCGGGCTGCTCGCCCGGCACAAAACCGAGCGAATAGACCATCTCCACCACCCCGCGCCGCAGGAGGGCATCGGCCTCACGCAAGCCCTCGCGCAAGGGGTTTTCGGGATCCTGGCGGTAGAGCATGTCGCGCACCTGGCGCATCAGGTCGAGCGTCTTGTTGAACGTCATGACCAGATCGCCCTCGCTGAGATCCATCTTCTGCAACAGGTCCCCCATCGTGGCCCCCTTGCACCAGGCGCGCGCCGCCCCGTAGAAAAAGACATTGTAGCCGGTAGAGATCAGCAGCTCGTAGCGCCGTTCGGCCTGGAAGACCGCCCGCTGCAACTGGTCTAACTGGTCGCGCACCCGCAAGAGATGGCCGGGCAACAGGTGGCGGTTGCGGATCTCCACGTCGCGGTCATAGGCGAACCAGGAGAAGATCTCGGCCAGGTCGGACGCGGACAGGCCCGCCAGGTAGCCCGACTCGATCAACTCGCTGATCATCAGCGCGTTGGTGTCGAAGATGTCCATCAGGCGCGGGGCTTTGGCCGTGACGTTGCCTTCCAGATCGAGATAGAAGAACTGTTTAAGCACCGCGATCAGCCCGTCGAGCAGGGTTTGCAGCCGGGTGTCCTCGTAGTGCCGCCGTTCGTCCAGGGTCTGCACGGCCTCGTCATACCCGGCCAGGGCACGCCCGCGCTGGCGGCGATAGGTGCGGTGCTGCTTGCGGACCGGGCAGGTGTGGCAGGCGTGGGCACGCTCCTCGGCGGCCACGCGGCGGGTGTATTCCTGCGCCTCGGCGATCTGCGCGTCCATCTGCCCCAGTTGATCATCCAGGGTGGCGAGGGTCGTCGCCTGGTGCTGGGCGATCCACTCGTCCAGGTCGGGCAGGTTCAACCCGGCTAATTGCTCGGCCATCCACTGGCGGGCATCGAGGCTGGTCGGCAATTCTTGCCCGGCTTCCGCCGCGTCAACGCCGTTGCGGACCAGGCGGAAGACCTCTTCGGGCAGCGCCACCATCGGGCGCTCCGGTGGGATATAGTCGATCTGGCGGTACTCGCTCACCGCCACGATGCGATCCTCCACCCAGAACAACCCCGGCCCGCCTGTCCCCGGCCCCAGGTAGACCGCCCAGCCCAACGGATCGAGGTGCAACACGCCGCCCACCGGGAAGACGCGTAAGAGCCGCCGGGTGACTTCGCGGTCGGGCCGCCGCCAGGGGGTTTCGGTGCGGCGGGTTTCCAACCGGGCGCGGCTCTCCACCAGCTTCTTTTCGCGGGTGCGCGCCGCCTCCACGCTGCGCCCCAGCCCCTCGTAGCCGTTCAGCAGCAACTCGCCGTCGGGCAGGCCAATCAGGCAGCCTTCGGGAATGGAGTCCACCTGCACCTGCCACTCCTCCACATCGCGCTCCAGGTCGCGCAGGCGGCGCGATTGCTGGAACTGCAAGAGGCTGTGGCGCATCATCGCCAGCATCCGCTCGCCGTGGGGCGGGTTCCACAGGTTGAGGATCGTGTTGTAGCGCACGGTGAAAGCGCTCTCCACCGGATAGAGCGGCCCGGTCGCGATCCCCAGCCCGTCGCGGAACGGCACGAAGGGGCTGTAGGGCATGATCACGTAGCCCTGCGCGTCGATGCCGCGCCGCCCGGCCCGCCCGGCCATCTGCTGGAATTCGTTGGGGATCAGCGGGCGGCGGCTCACCCCGTCCCACTTCGACATGCGCCCGACAACCACACTGCGGGCGGGCATGTTGATCCCCAGGGCCAGCGTGTCGGTGGCGAAGACCACGCGCATCAGCGTCCGGCTGAACAACTCCTCAACCAACTGCTTGAGGATGGGCAGCAGCCCGGCGTGGTGGAAGCCGAAGCCACGCCGCGCCAGGTAGACGACGCTTTGCACCTGTTCCAGGGCGCGGTCTTCCGGGGCCAGCCGGGTCATGTACTTGGTCAACACCGCCTCGATCTCGCGCCGGACGGCGGG
>JBBSAN010000466.1:0-5840 GCA_038252265.1 Chloroflexia bacterium | reverse complement strand
CTGGGCCAGGCCGCCACGGGTGCCTCGGTGTACCTTGCGGTGCTTGCTACGCTTGGGCATTAACATGGTCTACTTTACCCCTCTTCCCCATCGGTTGAGCCGCTGTCGGCCACGTTTGGCGCGCCCTCGGTGCCGGAAGCACCCGCCGCGTCATCGGTCAGCCCCTCGTTCTCGTCGGCTGCGCCCGCCTGGGATAGCTCCGGCCCGGCCTCGGCCTGGGCGTCGGCGTCATCACGGCCACCTTCGGCCTGTGAGCCAATGGGCATGTCGGCCCCTGCATCGGTTGTCTCGGCAGCACTGGCCGACACGGCAGGGGTCAAATCCTCACCGCTCCGCTCCAACTCGATTTCGATGGCCTTTGCCTCGCCGCTTTCAGCGGGATTCGAGGATTCGACCTGGCCCGCGTCCCCAAAGGCACCCGGTACCGGGGGCAAATCGGGCAAGGAGCCAGAGACATTGTTGTTGAAGCCCGAAGTCACGCTTGGTGCCGGGGCCGGAGCCTCGGCAGGCGGCGCGGCGGGGCGGGGCGGCGGCGCGGCAGCGCGGGGGGCAGGAGCGCCTGCCCCTTGCGGGCGGGCATCGCTGCGCGGGGCACCCGGCCCTGGTCCTCGCCCACGGTCATCGCGGCGGCCACCATCGCGGCCACCCGGCGTGGGGGTCACGGTCGCTTCCATACCCGGCGTCAAATGGCCGATCACATCGCCGCGATAGATCCAGACCTTCACGCCCACGCGACCATAGGTGGTGTGCGCGTGAACCTGGCCGTAATCAATATCGGCGCGGATCGTGTGCAATGGCACCCGGCCATCCTTTTCCCAGGCGATACGGGCCATTTCGGCCCCACCCAGGCGTCCGCCACAGCGGATCTTGATGCCCTTGGCCCCCAGGCGCATGGCGCGCTGCACGGCCTGCTTCATCGCCCGCTTGTAACTCACGCGGCGGGTGATCTGGTCGGCGATACTCTCGGCGACCAGGTAGGCATCGATCTCCGGCTGCTTGATCTCGTGGATGTTGAGCTTCACCTTCTTGCTGGTGAAGTCCTCCAGATCCTTGCGCATCAGTTCGACCGCCTGCCCACCCTTGCCGATGACAATGCCCGGCTTGGCAGTAAAGAGCGTCACTTCGATCTGGTTCGCTGCCGACCGCTCGATGTCCACGCGGGACAGGCTGGCATTGGGCAGGCGCTTGTGGATCAGGGCACGCAACCGGATATCTTCGTGCAACTGCTCGGTATAGGTGCGGTCCGCGTACCAACGCGACTGCCATTCCTTGATAATCCCCAGGCGAAAGCCTAAAGGGTGTACTTTACGTCCCAAACCTATACCTCCTCATAGTGTTCGTCCACGGTCACGGTGATGTGCGCGGTGCGCTTGAGGATGGGGGCACCCTGGCCGCGCGACCGTGCGCGGAAGCGCTTGAACGTCGGCCCATCGTCCGCGAACGCCCGGACAATCACCAGATCATCCTGGGCCATTTGATAGTTGTTCTCGGCGTTGGCGGCTGCCGACGCGACCACGCTGGCGACTTCCCGCGCTGCCGCATTCGGCATGAATTGCAGGATCGCCAGGGCTTCACGCACCCGCTTGCCCCGCACCACATCCAACACCAGGCGAATCTTTCGCGGCGAGCGCCGGATCATCTTCGCTGTTGCCTTAACTTCCATCCTCGTCTCCTCTGAGTCGTTAGTTGTTAGTTGTTAGTTGTTAGTCATTAGTTCTGCTAAAAACAAACTGATAACTAACGACTAATAACTAGTAACTAACTACTTGGCGCGATGCGACCGCTCGGCCTGGTGAATGTGGCCTTTGAAGAAGCGGGTGAGGGCAAACTCGCCCAACTTGTGGCCCACCATATTCTCGGTCACATAGACCGGGATGTGGCGGCGTCCGTCGTGGACCCCGATCGTGTGCCCGACCATATCGGGGAAGATCGTGGAGTCCCGCGACCAGGTTTTCAGCACACGCTTCTGCCCGATCCGGTTCAGCTCTTGCACCCGCGCCAGCAAGCGCGGCTCAATGTATGGTCCTTTTTTGGTAGAGCGGCTCATTGGTTCTCCTAGTGATTAGAAATTAGAAACCAGATATTAGAAAGCAGCTTGCAGAACTCAGCAATCGTCTATTCGCTAGCAGCCTGGCCCGTCCCAGAAAAGCTGACTTCTGATTTCTGATTTCTGATTTCTAATTACTTCTTCCGGCGGCGGATGATCATGTTATCGGTACGCTTGTTGTTGCGGGTGCGATAGCCCTGGGCCGGCTTGCCCCAGGGGGTTTGCGGCTGGCCGCCACGCGGGGCACGCCCCTCGCCCCCACCGTGGGGATGGTCGCGCGGGTTCATCACGGACCCGCGCACCGTGGGGCGGATGTTCAGGTGCCGGTTGCGCCCCGCCTTCCCAATGCGGATATTCTCATGATCGACGTTGCCCATCTGGCCGATGGTCGCCATGCACTCGACGCGCACGCGGCGCACCTCGCCCGACGGCATACGGATCTGGGCGTACTCTTCGTCACGGGCCATTAGCTGGGCGGAGTTGCCCGCGCTGCGGACCATCTGCCCGCCCCGGCCCACTTGCATCTCGATGTTGTGGATCTGGGTGCCCAGCGGGATGTTGCGCAACGGCAGGGCATTGCCCACGCGGATTTCCGCGCCGCTGCCCGACATGATGTTGTCGCCCACCTTAAGGCCCAGCGGGGCCAGGATGTAGCGCTTCTCGCCGTCAGCATAGACGACCAGGGCGATCCGGGCCGAGCGGTTCGGGTCGTATTCCACCGTGGTGATGCGGCCCGGAATACCCACCTTGTTGCGCTTGAAGTCAATGATGCGATAGAAGCGCTTGTGGCCGCCGCCCTGGTGGCGCACGGTAATGCGCCCCTGGTTGTTGCGTCCGCCCTTGTTCTTCTTGATCACCAGCAACGACTTTTCGGGCTTGGTGCTCGTGATTTCATCGAACGCCGCGACGGTCATCAGGCGACGACCTGGGGACGTAGGTTTATAGCGTTTGATAGCCATAGATTTATGCTCCCACTGCGTGAAACGTGATGCCTGATACGTGAAACGCGCCGGTGCTAAAGAACCCTCCCGTTTCACGGGTTACGTTTTACGCCTAGCTCCCCTGGAAGATCTCAATCGCCTGACCAGGGGCCAGGGTCACAATCGCCTTTTTCCAGGCAGTCGTATAACCAGCATACCGACCCCGGCTGCGCGCCTTGCGGTGCATATTAATGACCCGCACGTTCGTCACCTGCACCGGCTCCTTGCCGCCAAACACCTGCTGGATCGCGTCTTTAATCTCGATCTTATTGGCATCCCGCGCCACTTCGAAGACGTACTGATTCTGCGCTTGCAGCAGGACGGCCTTCTCGGTCTGGATCGGGCGAATAATAATATCGTAAACGTTTTTAGCCATGACTTCTTCTCCCGTTCCGTAGAGCCTTAGCCCTGCTCGTCTGTCGCCGTCTCCGGCGTGGTGTCGGTTGCCGCCCTCGTGTCCGTCGCCGTCGCCGGCGGGGTGTCGGCGGTTTCCGGCGCGTCGATGTTCACGCCCACGCTCTCATCGCGCTCGTCGGCGTTATACTCGTCGGCGGCATCTTCCACCGCAGCTTCGACGCCCCGGCTGTGATGCGCGGTCGTCTCGTGCGCGGCGGTGACATCGGATGCACCCGGCATCTGCTGCACCACCCGATCCATCGGCGAAGCAGCCGTCTCCAGCGCGGTGATCCCTTCCGCCAGGCTGATGGCATGGGGGCTGCGACCACCGGTGCTGCCCAGGATCGAGTCGATCACCTGAAGGCTATCGCGGCTCAACACCACCACATCGGCCTTGAGCATCCCGACCAGGCTGAGGTACTGCACCATGCTGGTGCGGACCTTCGGCAGGTTGCCCGCCGCCTGTTCCAGGTTCTGCTCTTTGGTCGGGGTCATCACCAGCACCTTGCGTTCGCCCAGTTGCAGCGCGTCCAGCACGGCGATCATCGCCTTGGTGCGCGGCTCCAGGTCGGCAAAGCTGTCAATGATCAGCAGGCTGCCGCTGGCGGCCTTGTCGGACAGGACCGAGCGAGCGGCCAGGCGGCGCATCTTGCGCGGCAAGTCCTGATCGTAGGAGCGGGGGTGCGGGCCGAAGACGACGCCGCCATGCCGCCACTGTGGCGAGCGGGTGCTCCCCTGGCGGGCACGCCCGGTGCCCTTCTGCCGCCACGGCTTGCGCCCGCCGCCGCGCACATCGGCGCGGGTCTTGGTGTCGTGGGTGCCCAGCCGGGCGTTAGCCTGCTGGCGCAAGACGGCCTGATGCACCACCGAAAGGTTGGGCACGATGCTGAAGATCGCGTCGTTCAATTCGACGGTATCCACCGCGGCGCCCGCCAGATTATACACAGTTGCCTGCACGTCGGTCTCCTGGTGTTTAGTCGTTAGTTCTTAGTTCTTAGTTGTTCGTTCTTAGGTCTTGCAAAAGGAAAGAGAAGCAATCGCTAAGGACCAACCACTAATACAGATGACTAACAACTAATGACTAACAACTAATAACTACTTGCTCTTGCCTTTGACCGCTTTGCGGATCATGATCAGGCCGTTGGTGGCACCGGGCACCGCCCCGCTGAGCACCAGCAGGTTGCGCTCGGTATCCACGCGCAGCACGCGCAGGTTCTGCACGGTCACGCGCTCGTTGCCCATGTGCCCTGCCATCCGCAGGCCCTTGTAGACGCGGCCCGGCGTGGTGCCCGACCCGATGGAGCCACCCACGCGCAGGCGGTCGCTCGCACCGTGGGTCTTGGGGCCACCGGCAAAGTGGTGGCGCTTGACCACCCCGGCAAAGCCTTTGCCCTTCGAGGTGCCGGTCACGTCCACCAGGTCGCCCGGCGCGAACATGCTCACGTCCACGCGGTCACCCACGTTGACGCCGCTGACATCGTCGGCCTCGACTTCGCGCAGATAGCGCAGCAGCGGCAGCTTCTTCTTCCGCAGATAGCCTTTTTCTGGCTCGTTCAGCTTGCGCTCGTTGCGGTCGCGCAATTCTTCGTAGCCAAGCTGCACGGCGGTATAGCCGTTGCGTTCCGGGGTGCGGACCTCGGTGACGAGGCACGGCCCCGCCTGCACCACCGTCACACCTTCGGCGGTCCCATTCTCTTCAAATATCTGGGTCATGCCGACTTTGCGGCCAATGATGCCCTTAATCATTAAGCTACCCTCTGACGGTTAGTAGTCAGTGGTCAGTGGTCAGAGCCTGATACCAGATAGAGCGGATCAACCTGACTGATAACTGATAACTGATAGCTGACGACTCGATTAGAGCTTGATCTCGATATCGACACCCGCAGGCAGGTTCAGGCGCATCAGCGCGCTGATCGTCTTCTGGGTCGGTTCGTACACGTCGATCAACCGCTTGTGCGTGCGAACCTCGAATTGCTCCTGCGAGTTCTTGTCGATGAACGGGCTGCGAATGACCGAGTATTTCTCGATCCGCGTCGGCAGCGGCACCGGGCCGGCCACCTGGGCACCCGTCCGCTCGGCGGTTTCGACAATCTGCACCGCGCTCTGATCCAGGATCTTGTGATCGAACGCTTTCAAACGGATCCGGATTTTCTGCTTCGCCACGCTTCTCTCCCTGTCGTAAATAGGCGACGGACGACTGACAACTTGTTGGGCTGCCGGCATAAAGACGACTGGCGCCCGTGGGTCGTCAGTCGTCAGTCATCCCTCTTTACAAGATAATCTTGGTGCAGACACCGGCACCGACGGTCCGCCCACCCTCGCGGATGGCAAAACGTAAGCCTTCTTCGATGGCAACCGGCACGATCAGCTCCACCGTCATCTGGATGTTGTCGCCCGGCATCACCATCTCCACCCCT
>JBBSAN010000465.1:0-5863 GCA_038252265.1 Chloroflexia bacterium | reverse complement strand
TTGGAACACCTCAAACCTCAAACCTCAAACCTCAAACCTCTCACTTTCCTGCGTGGCCCCTGGCCGTTGCTGGGGCTGGCCGGGCTGAGCCTGGCGAACGCGACGCCTGTGCAGGGGGTCGTGCTGGTCGGGTTGGGGGTGTGGTGGGTAGGGCAGGTCGGCACGCGGGCCATTCCGCGCCCGGTGCCGTGGGTGGCCGTCCCGGCAGGCGCGCTGCTGGTGCTGGCGGTGATGGGGCTGATCATCTCGCCCGACCCGCAGGTGAGTCTGCCCAAGCTGGCCGGGCTGTGGCTTGACCTGAGCATCGGAGCCGCTGCCCTGTGGTCCCTCTCCACCCCCCCACGCCAGCCAGCGGCTACTCAGCACTCAGCACTCAGCACTCAGCACTCCACCCTCGCCGCCGGGCTGGCCGGACTGGGTGCGGGGCTGGCTCTGGCGACCCCGTTCACCGCTGACTTCGCGGGCAAAGTGTCGAGCCTGCTGCCAGGGACGTGGGCACGCAGCTTGCCCAATCTCTTGCCGGGCGTCACCCGCGACTCATTTGGCAACGTGCAGGCGGGCATCCACGCCAATGAGTTGGGTGGCACCCTGGCGCTGCTGCTGCCGTTCGCCCTGGCGTTGGCGTTGCTGGCGCCGGAGGTAATGATCGGTCGTGTCCGTGTTCCGCGCGCCGCCTTCTTGCTCGGTGTCGGATTGATCGGGGCGGCGCTGATCTTGCTGGGATCGCGCAGCGGGCTGCTGGGGGCATTGGCCGGGGTGGGAGTGGCGGTCTGGTGGGCGCGGCCCGGCTGGCGGCGGGGCTACGTGCTGGCGGCGGGCGCGGTGCTCGTGCTGGGTCTGGCCCTGGCCTTGCTCCGCGCCGAAGACCCGGCCAGCGTGGATACGGTCTCGTTCCGGCTGGAGTTGTGGGCACGCACGCTGACCATGATCCGCGACGCGCCGTTCACCGGCATCGGCCTGAACGCCTTCCCACTGGTGCAACCCGATCTGTACCCGATCCTGCACCACGAGGCGACCGGCTTCGTGGCCCACGCCCACAATATTTACTTGCAGGCGGCAGTGGATCTGGGGGTGCTGGGGCTGGTCGCTTTCCTGGCGCTGATGGCCGGGTTGGGCGGGGCCGCACGACGGGGGCTGGCGGCGACCGGTCCTCTCTCGCCCCTGCTGCTGGGGGCGGCGGGCAGCCTGGTCGCCTGGGGGGCGCATGGGCTGGTAGACGCGATCACGCTGGGGGCCAAACCGGTGGTGCTGGTTGGCCTCTGCGCCGGGATCATCCTGGGCAGCGATCCGCATCCGGCCTTGCTGCGGCGCGGAGATGCGTTGCGGCTGGTGTGCTGGGGGGTGGTGGCGAGCCTGATCCTCATCGGCTTGCTCGAACTGCTGCCCTTGAACTTTTAGCGGGTGGGGATTTGAACCACGAAAGCACGAAGGACCGAAGCGCACGAAGCGAAAAGACGAACGCGGCGAAAGCGCCGTGTTCAGCAATTGCAGCAACGGACAGAATTGGAGACAGGATGAACCCCATGGAACACCTCAGCACTCAAACTTCAAACCTCAAACCTCGCGCCGTGCCCCGGCAGGTGACTCTCGTGCTGGGCGCGGGCGGGGCGCGTGGCCTGGCTCATGTTGGCGTTTTGCAGGCGTTGGAGGCGGCGGATATCCGGGTGACCCAGATCGTGGGAAGCAGCATGGGCGCAGTGGTCGGGGCGGTCTATGCGCTGGACGGCACCCGGCAGCTAGAGGAACGGCTGGCGGCAGGCATGGCGGCGGCCCCTTCGCGGCTGAGCTTCCACCGGCGGCGGCTGGAGTTGTTCGAGACACGCCCCTACCGGCGATTGCTGGCGCAGTGGTTCACGGATCGCCGCTTTGAGGATCTGGCGATCCCGACGATTGTGAACGCGGTGGACCTCCACACCGGGCACGAGGTCCGCCTCCGGCGCGGGCGCGTAACCCCGGCCCTGTGGGCAGCCTCGGCCATTCCCGGCCTCTATGCCCCGGTGCCGCACGGCGAGCGGCTGCTGGTGGACGGGGGGTTGGTCAATCCGCTACCGTTGAACCTTGTGCCTGCCGCAGCGCGGGGCTTCGTGATCGCGGTGGACGTGCTGCCGGAGGTGGATGCGCGGCTGGAACCGGCCCACACGTTCGCCCATCAGGGCGCGCTGATCCACAAGCTGGGCTTGCTGACGGCGGTGCTGTCCAAGGCGTTCGACGTGGTGGCCGGGCAGCAGCGGGATGCCGCACTCCGGGCCTACCCACCCGACCTGCTGATCACCCCCGACCTGCGCGGCTACTCCACGACCGCCTACACGCAAGGCCGGGCCATCGTCGCCCTGGGCCGCGCTGCCGCGGAACGAGCCTTCGAGCGATGAGCGATGCGCGATGAGCGATGAGCGATGAGCAGCGAGCAGCGCGTGGTGCGAAAAGAGGAAGGCCGCCAGGTATTGCCTGGCGGCCTTCCTCTTTGCCTTCGTCACTGACCACTGACCACTAACCACTGACCACTAACCACTGACCACTGACCACTGACCACTGACCACTCGTCACTGCGTCGCGTCGTCGTCGTGCATCGCGGGGGTGTAGAGTTGATCGACGTATTCGTGGAGCATCCGGCGCATACTGAAGGCGGGGGCACAGGTCATGATCGCCGCTTTCATCGTCTTCACCCACTCGTGGGGGATGCCGTCCACGCCCCGCTTGTAGAAGCGCGGCACGACTTCTTGCTCCAGCAAGGTGTAGAGCGACTGGGCGTCGTTAATGTCCTGGGCCTGGTCATTGTTCCAGCTCTTGGTGTCACCGATGGCCCACCCATTCTGGCCGTTGTAGGCCTCGGCCCACCAGCCGTCGAGCACACTCAGGTTGGGCGCGCCATTGATCGCCGCCTTCATGCCGCTGGTGCCGCTGGCTTCCAGCGGGCGACGGGGATTGTTCAGCCACACATCCACCCCCTGGACCAGATAGCGGGCCACGTTCATGTCGTATTCTTCGAGAAAGACCATGCTTTCGCCCAGGCCGGGGGTCATCGTCGCCCAGTTCACCTGCTGGATGAACTCTTTGCCCTGTTGATCGGCGGGGTGGGCTTTGCCGGAGAAGACGAATTGCACCGGTCGCCCGGCAGAGTGGAGAATGGCCTTGAGCCGGTCTATGTCGGTAAAGAGCAGGGTGGCGCGCTTGTAGGTAGCGAAGCGGCGGGCGAAGCCGATGGTCAGCGCATCGGGGTTGAGGATCTGCGTGCCGTCGGGCTTGCCGTTGCGGCCCCGCCAGAGGTGGGTCCGCTCGCGGATAAAGCGGATCAGGTCGTGCCGCAATTGGCGGTGGAGTTGCCACAGTTGCTCGTCGGGCACGGTCGCCAGCTTCGTCCACGTCTGCGGGTCGTCAATGTGGTCGAACCAGTCGGGGCCAAGCACTTCGGTATAGAGGTCGCGCAAGGGTGGGGCCAGCCAGGTCAGCGTATGGACCCCGTTGGTGATCGCGCCGATCGGCACCTGCGCGACCGTGCGGTTGGGGTAGAGCCATTGCCACATGCCCCGGCTGACCTCGCCATGGAGCTGGCTCACCCCGTTGGCCCGTTCCGACATAGCGAGGGCCAGCACGGTCATGCTGAAGCTCGGTCCCCACGGCTGATCTTGCTTGGCGATGCTGAGGAACTGGTCACGGCTCAGCTTGAGGCGCGGCCAGTAGCTGTTGAAATACTTGCTGGTCAGTTCGTGGTTGAAGGCATCATGCCCGGCGGCCACGGGGGTGTGCGTGGTGAAGATGGCATGGTCGGCCACCTCGTGGCGGGCCTGTTCAAACGTCTCCCCGGCTTCCACCTTCTCGCGGGCCAGTTCCAGCACCAGGAAGGCGGCGTGGCCTTCGTTCATATGCCAGGCGGTGGGGTGGATGCCCAGCGCCCGCAGGGCGCGCACGCCGCCGATGCCCAGCACGATCTCCTGGCTGATCCGCATCTCCTGGTCGCCGCCGTAGAGCCGCCCGGCCAGTTGCCGGTCGTGGGGGGCGTTGGGATGGATGTCGGTGTCGAGCATGAACAGGGGCACCCGCCCGACCTGGATCCGGTAGGCTTTGGCGTAGACACGGCGGCCCGGCAGATCGACTTCGATCACCACTTCGCGCCCTTCAGGGGTGAGCGCGGGCCGGGCGGGCACATCGGCAAAGTTCAGTTTCTCATAGACGGCCTCTTGCCAGCCGTTGGCGTCGATCACCTGGCGGAAATAGCCTTGCGGATAGATGAAGCCAACGCAGACAAAGGGTAGGCCCATGTCGCTGGCTTCTTTGGTATGGTCGCCGCTGAGGACGCCCAGGCCCCCGGAATAGATCGGCAGCGACTCGTGCAGGCCGAATTCTGCCGAGAAGTAGGCGATGGTGCCGTTCTCCTCCGGGTGGTGCTCGGTGAACCAGGTGCGGGCCGGGGCCATATAAGCGTCGAAGGCGGCCAGGACCGCGTCGTAGCGGGCCAGGTAGGCAGGGTCTTTGCTGGCGGCCTCCAGATCGCGCTGGCGCACTTCGCGCAGAAACTTCACCGGATTGTGATAGATCTCCAGCCAGAGGGGGGGATCGATGTCCCGGTATAACGCCCGCGCCTCAGGGTGCCAGGCCCACCAGAGGTTATAGGCCAGTTCTTGCAGCCGTTCCAGGCGTCCCGGCAGCGGGGTATTAATGGGATCAATGTTAAGGATGCTCAATGGGGGGTTACTCCTTGGTGGATTGCTCCGTGTTGGCAGGGATTGGGGATCTGCGGCAAATATAACGGGGTTTTCGCCGGGATGTTAGGGCGCGACCCAGCCCCGCCCGATCAAACCGAGCAAGCCCAGCCGGTTGGCGCGGATTTCAGCGGGGGTGCCCTTGCTTTCGGGGTGGTATTCCAGGCGGGCGCGCTCGAAATACTGGGTCAGGTAGGTCGCGCCGGTGAGGGGGCTGGGTTCGTACAGCGGATCGCTGATCGGGTAGCCCCACCAACTGAGGCCCCCGGTCGCCTGCCACTGGCGGTAGAACGCGCCATAGACGCCGTGCTGGGTTTCGGGGAAGTAGCGCTGGCGGTCGGTGGGGTCGAAGGCGGCGACCGGGTGCCAGGCCTCGGTGAGGCGGTGCAGCCCGCCCATCATCTGGCGGCCCAGCGGGTCGAGGGTCCATTCGCCCGGCATCCCGGCCAGGCTCGGATAGTGGCGCACAACGACCCGCTCGAACACCTGGACCTGGTGCAGCCCCGTCCGATCGCGCTCCCAGTACGCCTCGGTTTGGGGCAGCCCCAGCGTGTCGGCCCCGCCGTGGCCTTCCCAGAAGGCGCGGAATGGCGCGTCCAGGGTGTGGGCGCTGGCCGGGAAGGCCAGGGTTCCCGTCGTGGTGGTATAGGGGGTGCCCGCCCCCAACCCCGGCACGTCGGCGGCGGCGGGCACCGTGCCGATCTCGGTCTGCGTCGAATAGTACCGCTTCTCGGCGTACATGCCCTCGCAGCCGCACGGTTCATGGAAGTGGGGGTCGTCGGTGAAGTCCACCAGGCCCCGGCCTGGTATCTCGACGTGGAGAAAGGGGACCGAGACGACCCAGCGCACGGGGTCGCGGCACCAGTTGGGAGTGCCCGCGTCGGCCCGCGGCTGCGGGATCAGCGACGGATCGGGGGCACGATACAACGACCAGTGGATATGCACTCCGGCCTCGGCGGTGAGGCCCTGCGCACCGGGCCGCCCCAGCACGGTGCCCTGCGCGACCCACTGGCCCAGGCGCAGGTCGGGATTGAGCGGGTTCATATGGTAGTACGAGGTAAAGTAGACGCCGCTCGGCCAGTCATGCCGGATCATCACCGCGCCCAGGGCGGGCCAGATCGCCTGGATATGCCCTGACGCGGCGGCGCGCACATGGTCCTCTTCGG
>JBBSAN010000464.1:0-5870 GCA_038252265.1 Chloroflexia bacterium | reverse complement strand
GCCACCATCAGCCCGCGCGCATCATACTCGTACCAGTGCTGATTGGCTTTGTCCACCCCTTGCCCGGCGACCGTCACCTCGGCCAGCCGCAAGCGCCCCCAACTGTATTTCGTGTTCGCATCGCCCAGGTCGTTGTCATAGTAGTACTTCACATCGGGCGTGCCACTGCCACTTCCCCAATGTGTCGCCCCATAATACTTGGCCGTCACCCGGTTCATCGCGTCGTAGGTGAAGAAGACTTGATGGTCGTCGTGCCCGCCCGCCAGATAGAGCGCGTCCTCCTGCTTGGTCAGGTTCCCGGTGAGATCATAATAATATTTCCAGTGCCCCATATCGGGATCGGTCATCTCGCTCTTGCGCCCCAGGCCATCATAGGTGATCGTACTCACGGTGCTGTTGGTTCCTCCAGCATCGCGCGTCGTGGTCGTCAGCTGGTTCAGCAGATCATAAGTATAGCTGGTATAAACCAGATTGGGGGCATAATTCGGGTCATATTCTTGCACCTGGTCCATCCGCCCCAGCAGATCGCTATGCTGCCACTTTTGGTGCCCGCTCTCGTCCACCGTGCCCACCCATTGCAAGGCCGTGTAGTAGTATTGCAGATAGGTGTTATCGGCGTTGACCACCCGGGAGGGTCGTCCGGCCCCATCGTAATACTTGATGATCTGCGGCTGGTTCGTCAACGGGGTGAGGTAGGTCATCGGGTTGCTGGCCGACACCACATAGGGGAGGGTTGTGCTGGAGATCACCCCCGTGTCGGTGTAGGTCATGTTCACCACAATCGCGTGCGTGGCGTCTTTGGGCGTGACGTCTTCCATCGTCCGCCCCCGCCCATCGAACCAGCGCCGGGCCCAGGTCGTCGTCGTGCCGGTCAAAAGCTGCTGGTAGCTGATCGAGAAGGGCACCGTCACCGCGATTTGCCCCAGGTCGGCGAAGCTGTAGCTCTCATTCGGGTTGGTCTGCGTGCCAAAGCCGTTGGTCCAGTTGGTCCGGGGCCGCCCAAACGTGTCGTAGGTATGATGCGTAACCGTACCATTCACGTCGGTAATCACATCCGCCACATCGAGGGTGTAATCATAATGGGTATCTTCGTGGCTGGTGTTCGGATAGGTCACCGTCAACGGGAAGGAGTGATAGTAGCCGTCATAGGCCGTCGTGGTGGTATGGTTGTTCGGATCGGTGGCCTGCGTTGGGTTGCCATAGCTGTCATAGACGAACTGTTGGCTGCTATCGGTGCCGGTCACTCCTTGCAACATCCAGCGGTGCGTGCTCTGCGTCAGGTCGCCGTGGCCGTTATTCGGGATGGAATTGTACGTTCCCTGGTTGTCATAGAAGTAAATTGTCGAGGCGATGAAGTGCGTCCCGCCTAAATTGAGCATAATGGTATCATAGGTGTTAGTCCAGCCGAGTTTATCCAGGAGCCACAGGCTCGTATTGACCGCATAGCCGGAGTGGCTACTGCGCTCGTCCCCGGTGACATCCACATCCCCATATTCATAGGTATCCGTCTGATTGCCATAGCTGTCGTAGCCATAGGTGGTACGGGTGCGTTTGACCAGGCCGGGCTGGTACGTCCAATCACCGTAGCTCGCCGTCCACTGCTCGCTCGGTTGCACCCAACGGATCGCCATGTTATAGCAGTTGTTGCTGACGCCAACATAGGTCGCCGCGACATAGCTGGCGGCACTGACCGGGGCCAGGTTGCTATACACAGTATCGCTCTGAGAATAGATGGTCCGCGCCTCGGAATAGTCGTCCAGCAGGACCGTGTGATAGATCGTGGCATTCTGGCTCACCCCATAGGTGAAGCGCCAGCGTTGACCCACCGCGAAGGAGGGCAGGTTGCCCCCGGTACTCCCGCTATCGCCCGACTTGAATTGCAAGTAATCGCCATTATCCGAATTCGGCGCATCCCGATACAACTCCAGGGCAAAGCGACCATCGGGCGAGGTGTGCAGCCGCAGGCGGAACCAGATATCGTAGGCCAGGGGCCGGCCCATATGGGGGAATAAGCCCGCCGCTTCGCCTAAGTCCCGGGTGCCGGTCGTGGTGCCGTTGAGCCCCCAGACGAGCTTCGGTTCCACCTTATAGCCACCACTGGGATCCGTAATGGTGTAGAGTTGCAGCCCCCAGTATTGGGTGGGATCGGCGGGGTTTTCCAGCTTGAAGGTGCCCAGGTAGGGCATCGGGCTGTGGCCATTATGTGCCACCCGGAAGCGGATTGATACATCCGAGCCATCTTGCACGCCGCCGTTGCGGGTCACACTCGCCCCGACATTACCTACCTGCCAGACTCCATTCGTCGGCAGCTCGGGGTCCGTCGCGCCACCCACATCGTTCGCAATCGTCCAGAGGCTGTTGGTGGCCGGGGTGCCGTTCATGCTCTCGGTCATAGTGATGGCTTTGCCCGCCTGCACACGCCACTCCAGCCCTTTGTAGGTATCGTCCTGGCTATAATAATGGTCGGTCACGTTGCCCAGCGGGTCCTGCTCTTGCGCCCAGCCATACCCCCGAAACTGCGTGCCCGCGCTATGCAGCGCGGGCGGCGTGCCCGTGGCTTCGGCGGATTGGGCAATCGTATTCATTGTCGCGCCGCGATAGTAATAATAATAGGGCACATTATGGGGCGGGTCGTTGCTCAGCCCGTCGTAGACCCGTTTGGCGCGCACCCGGCGGTAGGCCTGGTTCATCCCCCCGCCCGCCGCATCGTAATAGTATTGCACGACCCCGCCATAACCATTGCCCGCCCGCCACAGGCGGCCTGTGTCATATTCTGAGAAGGTCCCCGCGTCATACTGATACACCACGCGGGGTAACTGCGTCGTCCCATCATTCCCTCGCGGGTTGATGCCGGTGAGCGTCAGGTGGGGGAACGTCGTGGTGCTGTAGGCGTTGGTGCCGGTGAGCACGATGCTGTAATCCTGCACAAAGTCATAGGAGCGCAGCAGCGCGGGTTGGCCACTCGCTTGCTGCACCCGCGCCACATCGATGCGGTCGATCCGTTTGCGTTGGTACAAAGCCGGAGCGCTCTGGTCATTGACGCTGACATCGAGCGTGCTGCCAATGGTCCGGGTGACCACATCGAAAGTCACCTGGAGGGCGTTGCCGCCCGCCCCGTAAGTGATCTGGTGGGGATAGACTGCACGCGTATAGCCGTTAACGGTAGGAATGGGCGCGGCTTGCAAGTTGCCGGACTGGTCCTCGAAATAATAGGTGTAAGTCGCTCCGTTGCCGTGAATATCCGTCACCGTGTTCAACATCCACCGGTTGGCGGTCCAGACCACCGGCGTCGGCACCGGAGCTTGCAGCCGGGTTTGCAGGTTGTAGACGTAGTGGGTGCCCGCTTTGTCCCAGGCCTCCCACCAATCGTCGGTATGGTCGGTCCCGGCATGGTACAGCACTTTGGTGAAGCTCTCCCCGGCGGTGTGCCAGGTGCCGTCGGTGCCCAAGACGAGGTCGCCGTTGGCCCCGTCGCTGACAATGGAGGCCGTCCAAGGATGGTAGTTGCTCGTGTGGTGCTGGGTCGCCGCGATGTAGCTGGTCGAAAGATTCCAACCCCAGCCGATGGGCGAGGTGCCCTGCTGGCTGCCGTCCACCCGATCCACATTGGCGGAGCTATAGTTGAGCGTCAACTTGGGCGTGAAGCCCCCCGGACCGGGCGGCAAGTTGATCGGGTAATTAACCGACGCCGCCCCACTTTGCAAGTCCATCTCAAAATCGTTTAGCGTGGGCACGTAGTTGTTGACGACATCAAAGCCGCTCCCCACACTATAGAGGCTGAAGTGGGGGGGTAGTCGCGACGAGTTGGCTGGTGGCCGGATCCCAACGGCTGAGCACTTCCTCCCAGGCCCCTACGGTTTCATTGTAGGTGTAGACACGCAGCGGGAAGCCAACCACCCCGGCGGCGGCCAGGGCGGCGGGATCGATCTGCCAGATGAGTACGGCATCACGAGCAAACTGGGTCACCCGTGGGCCGCCGAGCCCCTGGGTGGCGGTCAATTCAAAAGTAAACGCCAGGGGCTGGCCGTTGCGCGTGGCATGGGGATCGGCGGCGGGAAAGGAACGGGGCTGGACCTGCACGGCGAGCGTATCTGTCAGCGCCACGCTGCCGGGCAGCAGGCCGAGGGTAAGGTACCCATCTGTGCTCGTGATCCGCCCGCCGAGGGCTCCGCTGACCAGGGTATTCGTCACGGCGGGGAGCGCGTGCACCTGGGCCTGCAGGGCCGCGCGGGTGGCATCCAGCGCTAAGTCAACGACATTGAGGTCCGGAGGGGCGGTCGCGGTGGGCGCGGCAGTAGGTGTGCCGGAGGGTAGCGGGGGAGGACTGATGGTTACACTGGCCAGCGGGGTGCCCATCGGCGTGGCGGGTGGCGTGGCGGTCACACTCCCACTGGGCGTGGCGGTCGCGGTCGCACTGCCACTCGGCACCGCAGTCGCCGTGGAACCCGGCGGAGGGGAGGGCGGAGGGGTGGCCGGAAGGGCAGCGCCCTGGGCAACAGACGCCGTGAGGGGGGCCAGGATCGTGGGAAGGAGGGTGGGCGGCCAGAGGTTGACCAGGATCATGAGGACCAAAACCACCGCGAAGGGACGTGCCAGGGGATGCCGCATGGGACCGCTCCTTGTGCGTAGCCAGATAAGTGCGGCGACACGTATCCCGCTGTCGCGCGCAACCGGTGAGCATCTAGCCGACTGGGCAATTCCTTTGCGCGGGCAGCAGAAGTCTATACACACCCGCAGGGGTGCGGCATAGAGCAGGCTTTGCGCGGCAGCGCCAGCAGCGGGTAGTCAAAGGGGTCGTGCACAGCTGTACAGGCCCGTCTCCTGAGCAGTGTCCACGAAGAGGGGGATCCGCCGCGCCTCCAGCAGCGGAAATAGGGCAGACAAGAGGGGCAAGGCGTTATAAATAGGTAATTGTCTGACCGCAGCTAATATAGCAGACGGCTTGAGGGTTGTCAAGAGGCTAATGGGCGATTTATAGACATAAATTTAATTTCCCGGTTCTTGAATAGAATCTCCTCGCATTAGCGATTAAACCGCGCTAGCAAGCGGATTCATCCATACCATCTGGTCAGAGGATCTCCTGTGCTCCGGCGGATACGGGGCGTTGCCCCTACGTGCCGATGTCGCGCACCTGAGCCCGACAGCCCTATCCCCATCGCCCAGATGACGCGTGCCCCAGACCAGCGACAGCCGCGCCCGTTGCCGATGGTCCTGATGTCGGCAGCGACCATCGCCGGACCCGCGCTCCGTAGGAGATGATAGCGAGCTATCCAATCCGGGCAGCACTATAATGCCTGCCCCGCCCTTTGTCCCCCCCATTGCCCAATGTGCTAATCACCGGGGGGCCAACGCTGCCGCCCACTATCAGCGTTTGAGTATAAAGTTGACATCTTCGACCAGACGGGCAAGTAGTCCATCTGCACCAGTCAGCTAAGAGGAGATCCAGCCTTGCCTAGCGAGGCGATCTAAAAACCGGGAGAGTGGGAACTCCGTCATCGCTGCTGAGAAGACGAAACCACCGGCTCTAGATCTGGGGCAGTGCGTCCGGCGGCATGGCTCCTCTTGAGGCCCTGCGCGACTGCGCCCTCATCATAGAGTGGCAGCAAGGGGAAGCCATACCGCTGGACTCTGGAGCGAAGGTAATCACAGACGGGCAGGCTCAGGTGCCAACGATGGTTCCGTCCATGTCCCGGAGCAACGGAACCATCGTTGGTAGGCCTTTCGTGCGTGAATCAGGGGGGCAGCGGGCAGAGCGCCCGGCCTGGTGTGGTCGCCCCCGGCTCCCCTCGACGCTGCCCCGCGCTGCTGGCGCGGGCAAGGGTGGCGCGCCGCCGCAGGTCGAGGCTCCGGGCCGGGCGCTCTGCGAGCGG
>JBBSAN010000463.1:0-5902 GCA_038252265.1 Chloroflexia bacterium | reverse complement strand
GGCTACTACCCTTTTGAACTGGACTATACCGAGTGCGCGGCGGGGCAGCGCGTGCTGGTCATGGGCAGCACCGCAGGCAATCCCATTCCCCCTGGCCCCAGCCCAACGAATACGTTCACCCGCACTCCAACAAGGACACCTTCACCTTCACCCACGGTGACACTTACGGCGACTCCTATTTCAACACCTCCTACCTACACAGTGAGTTATTACATCAACAAGACCAGCGCTAGCACGTCCAAATCGTTGGGATGCACCGTCCGAGATCAGAATGTCCACGGGATTGTCGTTCTGGACTTCGGCGCTCCTTATGATTTCGCCACTCCAGGCAGTAACTCGCATATCTATGGCGCACTGCTTCCCAAGATTTCCACGTCAATTCTACTTTGGCCGCCCCCGTCGGGTGGTTCTGGTGGAGACAGCGTACCTACAGACAATATTTACACTGCTGCTCTGAATTTTGCTGTTGGCTATGCACTGGGATGTGGAACCGTGGCGAGTGCTAATCCCAACATGAATCTTACCATGGCTATCGGTGCGAACAATTCCTGGCTTCAAGACTCTTCCGGTACACAGCACCCTGATCCCTACCTGACGTTCGATCATGGGCAGAATTGGGCCCAAATGGTTGATGCCGTCAACCAGAATCTCTGGTTCTTGGGCTTCTGGCCCAAGCTGCACGCAGTGGGAGCCTACGATGCGGAACCGGGCTTTTCGTGGAAATGGGATTATGGCCCGACGTACGATTGGGCACATGGCTATAGTGTGTATGCCGACGCATCCGCCTGGCACTCGCCCCTTTACGATTTCGGAAGTTGTGACGGTTGTGTGCGTAATCAACAGAGAACCTCTTGGAGCGCAGCAAGTATCTCGGAACTCAAGCAAGTATCTTATCTTTCAGGGGTGTTGCCGTGGACAGGTGCTCTTCCCGAGATTTATGTTCCTCCCCTTGCCGAAGAGTGGTATAACGTCAGGCGAATTGTGGCTGAGGGTGGGATAGGGATGGACATCGCCGGGGCCATGACCCAATGTGGAGACAGTCCTCCTTCTCAGCCTCCCTGCAATTTTCAAAACCCGGCGCTTTGGGTAGCTAGCCAATTCAATTGCTCCGGCGGGAATTGCTATAACTTCCCACCATATCAAGGATGGCAAGCTCTTCATGACATCCATAATGCCTTATGCACACCAGACAGCACGATCCATCCGATAGTATCGCTACCGTTACAATGTGCGCCACTCTTCACACCAAATAACATCCCACCACCACATATTGATTTCCTCACTGATATTCGTGATCAGCCTTAGCTAGACCCTGTCCTATAATGCGCCGCTCAGTGAAACCGATGCAACAAGGATAATACTCTCATGAAACAACAACCAAGCCAATGCAAAAGGGAGCACCTTTCTTACAAGACTCTGATCCTGTTGTTGATACACATGCTGTCTTTGACAGCATGTGGGCAGGCAGTCGGAACGTCCACAGCCTTGCCTCCTGATTTGACTCCTACCACCGCAGTTGCTACGACCACTGGCGTACCGCCAGCCCCAACACTGACTGCCTACGCCGCCGCCACGCTCACCGTGGGGGAAATACTGGCCGAGATACACTCTGCGGGTGCCACGACGGTGGCAGCGGAAGCCCGAGGAGCACTGACGACTGTACCTATGGAGCAGACGGCGCTCGCCCGCCCTAGCCCCACCCTCTACATCTTCCCCACGCCGTGGCCGACCTCAGCCGCAGAGCCAACGCCTGTAGTCGGACAACAGTCAGGTGAGCATTGCCCAACCAGTATACATGGCTTTCATCCGAGCGGCAGGTGCTGGATCGTTCTGCTCGATAATGAGTATGTCTATATAGATAGTGGGTATGCTTATAACGTTGCCAGTGGGGATCTTTCGGATACGTCAATAGGTACCCTTCTTGTCTTCACACGCCCACTCACCCTCGCAGGTGTTGGACCTTCGGCATTTTACCCTACCCCCCAGCGGCTGGGGCCGGTGCATATTGCGGCGGTGGACGGATTCCTGGTGACCGTAGTGACCGACGATCCAGGGACCAATGTTAGCTTCGCCTTCGATCTCGCCACCCGTCAGTGGGTGACACCCGCCCCCTCCCCTGTGCCCTCCTTGCCGCCGACACCGTGAGGGGCCGATCCGGCTCGTATACGACAGCGCTGCACTGGAATGGGGCATGATGGACGATCATCCCTACCAACCCCACCCGCCCCCTGCGGCGGAATGCCGTGGCGGCGCGGACCCGCAATGACGTGTGGGCCGGGTCGGTAGTCCCTCCACCCTGATCAAGCACTACGTCTGCCCCGGAGAAGCCGAGAAGTCAAGGGTTAGAAGACAGAAAACAGACGGCAGCAATCAGCTTTTTCACATCGCTGATTGCTGCCGTCTGTTTTCGTATCTTCTAACCCCCGTCCCCCGTCCCCCGTCCCCCGTCCCCCGTCCCCCTGCCTCAATCCGGCGGCAGGGGGCAGGTCCGCGCCGTGGGCGAGAGGGTGGGGACGGTGACGGGCAGCGTGCAGGTGAAGGTGGTCCCCTGCCCCGGCGTGCTCTGCGCGGTGATCTGGCCGCCGTGGGCCTCGATCAGCCGCTTGGCGATGACCAGCCCCAGCCCTGCCCCGCCCCCGCTGCGGGTGCGCGCCCGGTCGGCCCGCCAGAAGCGCTCGAAGATATGCGGCAGGTCATCGGGGGCGATCCCGCTGCCGGTGTCGGCCACGGCCAGCGTGACAGCGGCGCGGTGCAGGTCGGCCCAGCCCGCCCGCAGCGTGATCGTCCCACCAGGCGGCGTGTGGCGCAGGGCGTTGCTCAGCAGGTTGCCGAGCACCTGCGCGATCCGCTGCGGGTCGGCGGCGATCTCCGGCAGATCCTCGGCGGTGACAACCTGGAGCGCGATCCCGCCCGCGTGCGCCTGCGGGGCAAACAGGCGAGCCACGTCGTGGAGGAGCAGCGCGGGGTCGAACGATTCGGGATAGAGCAGCAATTGCCCCGCATCCGCCAGCGCCAGCAGCCGCAAGTCCTCGATCAGCCGCTCCAGCAGCGCGGTTTCATCCAGCAACACGGCCACCTGATCGGGCGTCGCCGCGTACACCCCATCCTGAATCCCCTCCAGCCGCCCCCGAATGATCGACAGCGGCGTGCGTAGCTCGTGGGCCACGTCGGCGGTAAGCTGGCGGCGCTGCTGGTCGGCCCGCACCAACGCCTCGGTCATCGTGTTAAACGCCTGGGCCAGTTCGTTGATCTCGCGCACCGGGCCGCTCTGCACCCGCACCCCCAGGTCGCCCGCCGCCACCGTCTGCGCGGCCTGGGTCAACCGGCGCAGCGGGTGGCTGAGCCGGTTGGCGACGAGCGTTGCCAACCCTAGCAGGATGGCGGCCAGCCCCAGCGCCGCGCTGAGGAAGCCCCGCACCGCCTCGAATCGCGAGGCCGGAAATCCATCCGTGCTACTGGTCGAAAGAATCAGCGCGCCGATCTGCCGCTTACCTAGTTCGATCGGAACCCCGCTCCCGGATAGGTCGGGCACAAAACCAACACCAGAGGTGCCAGGGCCAGCGGGGGTCGGGGGCGACCACCACGGGCGCCAGGGAGCGTCTGCGGTGCTAGCCACCACCTGCCCGGTCGCATCGATCAGGAGGTAAGAGACGGCGGTACCCTCGGTGGTGGTGGAACTCAGGGCGTGCAGGGGGGCACCCGCCCCGTCCCACGAATCGTGCGCGGCATAGTAGTCGGCCAGCGTCTGCACCGCCGATGCTTCCAGCGCTGTTAGCGAAGGATCGGTGCGCGTGGCCCCTGGCACGGCCCCAAACCGCCCTCCCGACAGGCTGTAAAAGCCGACCATACCGCCGATCCCCAGCACGATCACCAGGGCGAACGCCGCCAGCAGCAGGGTAAAGAGCCGGGGTCGCCACATCTCAGCCGCCCTCCGTGGTGCCGGGAGCCGCGCCCATCGCCCCACCGGGCAGATCGTCGGCGGGGTCGGCAAACTTGTAGCCCACGCCGTAGATCGTCAGCAGGTATTGTGGGTTGCGCGGGTCCGGCTCGATCTTGCGACGCAGGTTCTTCATATGCGCGTCCACCGTGCGGTCGTAGCCCTCATAGCTGGCATCATAGACCCGGTCCACCAGTTGGGCGCGGGTGAAGGACCGCCCCGGCTCCCGCGCCAGCACCGCCAGCAGGTCGAACTCGGTAGCGGTCAGCTCCACTGGCCCCCCGGCGCGATAGACGCTGCGCCGGGTCAGGTCAATGGTCAGGTTCCCGGCCTGAAGCACGCCGCTGTACAGCAGCGCGTCGCCGGTGCGCCGCAACACCGCCCGCACCCGCGCCACCAGTTCGCGCGGGCTGAACGGCTTGGTCAGGTAGTCGTCCGCGCCTAGCTCCAACCCGATCAGCCGGTCGGATTCTTCCACCAGGGCGGTGAGCATGATAATCGGCAGGCCCCGCGTCGCCGGGTCCAGCCGCAGGGCGCGGGTCACGTCCAGCCCATCGATCCCCGGCAGCATCAGGTCGAGCACCAGCAGGCTGGGCCGGGAGGTGCGCGCCAGGCGCAAAGCGGTCGGGCCGTCTGCCGCGGTCACCACGCGGAAGCTGGCCCGATCCAGGTAGTCGCGCACGACGGTCACAATCCCCGGCTCGTCATCCACCACCAGGATCGTGCGGGTGGCGGCGGGGTCGCCGGGGCTACGGTTGAGCACCGCTTGGCCCTTCGGGCGGCGGCGGGGCACCGGTCAGCGGGGTGGTGGCCCGCCGGGCAGCCTGGGCCTGGCCCGGCTGCGGGCGGCGACGGCGGAAGAAGAAGAACCAGGCCAGCAGCCCCAGCCCGATCAGCGGCAACAGGCGCGACAGCATCGCGAACGGCCCGCCGCCAAACCCACCCCCGCCGAAGGGGCCAAACCGGTGCCCGGTCATCCCACCTTGCCAGCCTTGCCACCCTTGTTCCAGGTTGGGTGCATCGGGCGTTTGCAGCTTCAGCGACGGCCCCTGGGGCACCGCCGGGGCCACCGGGGGCGCAATAGTCTTGCCGCCCGCGCCTGCTTGCGCGCGGAGCGCGTCTAACTGGTCCTGCAGCGCCTGTAGCTGATCCGGCGCGACCGGTACGGCCTGTAGCTGATTCGGCGGCACCGGGTTCGTTTCAATCCGCAGGGCTTGCGTGGGGGCACTCGCGTTCGCGCCGCCGTCCGACAGCGAAAAGCTGAAGTTGAGATGGCCGCTGAGCGCCACGAATAGTGCCAGCCCCGCCAGCACCAGCGCCGCCCAGCCTTGCCAGTTTCGTGTGTTATCCATGAAGCGTCCTCCTGAGACGAGAGTTGTGGCCGGTGAATGTTGTGACCGATACACCCAGTATACACGGTGATTATGAAACCATTGTGAAGATACCGCGAAGAGAAATAGCAGAATCGCTCGCCTCCACTAGCGCCCCCCTGCCCTTCAATAGCGTACTCTATCATAAACATTACAACATTGATCCCCCAAATGTTACAAATTTGCAAACCCGTAGGCACATTTGGCCTTAAGCGGGAGGCGGTGTATACAGTATTTGACAAGGTAGACATAGTACTCTATAGAGACCGTACACTGTTAATGGGCAGCGTAGGCGTGGCGACAGAGAAAACCGTTGGACGGGTCCCCCAGAAAAACCTCGTAACCGGCCCTGCGCTAATACTAACGCTCATTCGGCGATCTTCATTTTTCACCAACAGGGCGAAGGGTTGCCCCGGTCAATGCACCGGGGCAACCCCCTTGTGCTTGTGCCCCATCGGGCGGGGACCGTGCTCCCCGGCGGGGCACATCACAGGCCACCCAGGACCCGGCCAGTATCGCAACTGCACAGTATCCCAAGACGGAGGAAGGGACAGATGAAGCATCACACGCGGATTTATCTTTATTTGGGAACCAT
>JBBSAN010000462.1:0-5948 GCA_038252265.1 Chloroflexia bacterium | reverse complement strand
CGGGGCTGTCCAATGCGGCTGAGTCGCGGTCACACGCACCAGGAGCGGACGCAAGCAAGCACGGGGCGGGAAGCGCCCCACGTCACCCGCCTCGGCGGGGAGCGTACAAGCCACGGGGCCTCGGCCCCAGTGGTACTTCACCAGCATCTCATACTGGAGGCGGATTCTGCGTCAGAATGAAAGGCCAACCCGCCACACACCAGGAGGGTTTCCTAAGCCAGTTCACCCTCACCGCGATCCCGCTGCAAAGCACCTAAAGAGGAGCTAAGGGAGTCAGTCCATGGTCCAACAGATGGTAGCTCCCCTTCCCCTGATCCCGACCGACAGCCGGGCGTTGCACGATCCGCCACAGGTTGCGTCCACCGCCGCCGATCCGGCGGCACACTCGATCCTCTATTGGGAAGCAGCAGGAAACAAGCTGCGCTTGATCGCCCGTCAAGCTAATGCCCCTCCTTACAAATTCTCGTGAGCGCGAAAGCCACGCCGCTAAAGCGGCTGTGGATGAAGCGCCACAAAGTTTGCAAAGTCGCACATTTGTGCTATAATAAGGCTATGCACCAGAGTTTCAAGTACCGCCTGTACGTGAATCACGCGCAAGAGGCTGCGCTGATGGCGACGCTGGACCGCTGCCGGGAACTGTACAACGCCGCCCTCCAGGAACGGCGCGACGCCTATCAGATGGCGCGTAAGTCGCTGACCTTTGCGCATCAGTCGGCGGAGCTGCCCGCCGTGAAAGAGGCGCGGCCCGAATATCGCGCGGTGTATAGCCAGACCCTCCAGGACGTATTGCACCGCCTCGACCGCGCGTTCGTGGCCTTCTTTCGCCGGGTCAAGGCAGGGGAGAAACCAGGATACCCGCGCTTTCAGGGCAAGCACCGATATGACTCGTTCACCTATCCGCAGTACGGCAACGGCGCGACCCTCACTTATAGCGGCGGGCGGTGGGGCACACTCACGCTGTCCAAGCTGGGCACCTTGAAAGTACGGATGCACCGCGCCCTGCAAGGGACGATCAAGACGGCGACGATCCGGCGCGATAGCGATCAATGGTACGTGTGCTTTTCCTGCGAAGTGGATGCAACCCCGCTCCCGGCGCTAGATACGGCGACGGGGGTAGACCTCGGCCTCTTGCACTTTGCGACGCTGGCCGACGGGTCTACGATTGATAACCCCCGGCCCCTACGCCACGCCCTAAAGAAGCTGGCGACGGCCCAGCAGCAGCTATCCCGCTGCAAGCGGGGCAGCCACCGCCGGGCGCGCGCTCGCCGCAACGTGGCCCGGCTGCATCGCCAGGTGCGTAACCAGCGTCGCGACTTCTGCCATAAGGCCGCGCGGTCGCTCGTCAATGCGTATGGCACCGTGGCCGTAGAGGATTTACAAACGGGCAACATGATGCACAACCATCATCTAGCCCTCGCGATTAGTGACGCGGGGTGGAGCTTATTTACTCAACTACTGACCGTCAAGGCTGCAAGCGCCGGGCGGAAGGTGGTCAAGGTGAATCCCCGCTATACCTCGCAAAGGTGTAGCGGCTGTGGCGCGGTGGCCCGCAAAGAGCTTGCCGACCGTTGGCATTCGTGCCCGTGCGGTGTAGAGTTAGACCGCGATCATAACGCTGCAATCAACATACTGCGGTTGGGATGCAGCCGACAGCCTTCCGAGGCTGTAGAAGCTATGCCCCTTTAGGGGCCGTAGTACATCACAGGCAGATGGCTGGATCAATCTCGTCGCCGAGGTCTGGCCCGGACACGAAACCTGTGGTCATCCGCTGGGTCGTTTCTCTGTCTGGGAAGTGCTCCACTGGCTTGGTAGCCCCCCAGTACCCCCCCCCGACAGACGAAGAGAGCGCGGTTGTGCTGCCCAGCCCTTTGGCATCCGAGATAGATGCCGCAGTCATCTGGTGGACCGCCCAGGTCCAACTCGGTATGGACAAAATAGCGCATCGGCGGGAGCACTCCCCCACTCACCTACCAGACTACACACGCTTCGCGCAAGCCTTGGCGGTCGAAATACATACCCACCTCATCAACAAGGGGTGGGACGTGACACGACCGGAATGGCGGGCGGCTGAACGTGCGCTCGGTCTGCACGAGGATCCCGATCCGATGCTGACTCACGCCGCTTTTACGGCGGGCCTTTGGACAACACTGGCTCCTATCTGGGGTCGCCATCCCCCCCATACGCAAATGTGGATTAACCCCGGCCAGGTATGGATCGCACCGCAGGATCAGCCGCCGCAGATTCTATGGCCCCTGGACGCGCCCGCCCGCTGATTACGGCGCTACTCCAGTAGCCACTTCTCCACCCACCCTATCCCCAGAATCACCCCAGAGGTTTTCATTTATGTCAAGTTACTTGTGAGAGCGATCTTAGATACTTAAGTTATCAAGATGGCGATTCAAAATACTTGTTCGGAACAACTCTCTGCCGCGCTGTGCGTAATAGCGCCCTTCCGTTTCATTCGGATACCAGCGAAAGGATCTTATGGTTTTAGATACTTTCGTTATCATCATTGCTAACTAAAATACTTGTTCGGAACAACTCTTCGACGGCACGAGGCGCAATAACGTTAGCCGCCTGGATTAGAAATTCGCCCCTACAGCCTGCTGCACTGGACAGAAATAGCAAGGGCCGTTATGATCGCTTTGGATGTATTACACCGTCTCTTCGGTCTGCTCCGTTGTATTCTGCTCGGTGGCGGTGCGACCGCGCCTCCTATTTGCGCGCGATCAGGGGAGATTCGTCGCCACCCTGCTGTGGCCCAGGCGAAGAGCCACCCATCATGCGCGATCCTGCGGCGGGCTGTATCACGATCCACGCCCCAGTAACCGACCTTAGCCAACGTATCGCGGCCGTTCCTATAGGCGCTAGTGACATGGACCAGTCGCATCCAGGAGATTGAAGCTCAGCATGGAAGTCACATTTCTCGGCGGAGCCAGCGGCATCGGAGCTAGTTGTTTGGCGATCCAGGTCGGTGAGCACTGGCTGGTGGTCGATGCTGGCGTGCGCCTGAATACACAGGCCGACCGGCTGCCGGACCTGGCGTTCTTAGAAGATAAATCTATCGCGGCGATCTTGATCACCCATGCCCATGCCGATCATATCGGGGCACTACCCCTGGTCCATCAACTCGCCCCGACAGCCCCCATCTACACCTCGGCGGCCACGGCGCGGCTGATCGAGGTCATGCTGGCCGACTCGCTCCGGGTGATGGACCGGCGCGCGGCTACCGAGCAGGAGATCCCGCTGTTCGCCCCGGCACTGGTCGAACGGACCCTGCGCCAGCTCCGTCCCTTGCCCGTCCCCGGCCAGGTGACATTATCGGAAGTGCCCGACCTGCGCGTGGTCACCGCCCCCGCCGGTCATGTCGCGGGAGCCATGAGTCTCGGGTTCGATCATCCGGAGGGGCGACTGGTCATCAGTGGCGACCTGAGCATCACGCCGCAACGTACCGTCGGCGCGGCCCGGCTGCTCGCCCTCTCGCGCCCAGACCTGCTGATCCTGGAGAGCACCTACGGAGCACGGGCCCATCCCAACCGCCAGGCAGAAGAAACCCGGCTGGTCCAGATGGTGGTCGAGCGGGTCCAGCAGGGCCATGTCTTGATTCCCGCCTTCGCCCTGGGGCGCGCTCAAGAAATCATCCTGATCTTGCTGGCGGCCCAGGCCCGCGGCCAGGCACCCCTCTTCCCGATCTATGTGGATGGATTGGTCCGCGCCGTGTGCAGCGTGTATGGTACTATCCCCGAGGCATTAGCTCCCCCACTGGCCCGCCGCATCCGCCAGGGGCACGAACCGTTCTTCGGCCCGACCGTCCAGGCCATCACCCGCCCGGCGCAACGGGCCCAGGTGGTCGCTGGCCCGCCGGCCTGTCTGATTAGCAGCAGCGGCATGCTGACGGGCGGGCCCAGTGCTTTTTATGCGGCAGCGTTGGCGGCCGAGGCGGCCGCGACGATCCTGATCACCGGCTATCAAGACGAGGAGTCACCGGGCGGGCGGCTCCTCGCCGCGGCGGCTGGGGAGCAGCGAGACATCGAGATCAACGGCCAATCGGTCACCCTCCGCTGCCAGGTCGGGCAATACGCACTGAGCGCGCATGCGGATGGCGGTGAGCTGGCGGGCTGGGCTGCAGCGCTCCACCCCCGGAGCATTGCCCTTGTGCATGGCGACGCCAGCAGCCGGACGGCGCTCGCCGAGCGGCTGGCCGAGATTGGCCCGGTACGGTTGCCTCAGAATGGCGATACGCTGCACATCCACGCGCGGCCGCAACGCGGCCGCCGTCCGACCCTCCCCCCGCCTATCCCCGCCCCACCCGCAACACCGGGCATGGGGGCCGGGGCGCCCCTCGACGTATCGAGCCTGGCCCGCCTCTGGCAAGCGCTCGTGGCCGGAGGGCCACCCCCAGCCGCACGACGGTTCACGGTCACCGAACTCGCCCAACTCTGGTATGGTGATATGCTCTCCGCAACCGCCCTGGGCAGCGCGCGGGAACTCCTGGCCGGAGTCCAGCCGTACTTTGCCGCTGTGCCCGAGGTGCCAGATCTGTATCGGCTGCGCCGCCGCCGCCGGGCGGCCAATCGCCCGCCCCGGCCGGATACGACGCGGATCCTGGCGCTGGTGGAGCAGCACCTGCCCGAGGTGCCGGACCTGTACCGGCGTGGCGTGGATCCGGCGACCGGCACCGTGACGTTGGGCTTTGCCTTCCCTGCCGTGGCCCGCGAGCGGTACGCGACCCAACTCGCCGCCCTGGCCAGCGAGGCCGGAGTGGCCGTTCAACTCACCACCCAACCGCATCAGGAACGCCTTGCAGCGGCCGCGCGGGCCGTGCTGCCGCCGGACTGGCCGCTGCTCCACAACCCGGCGTTGCATCATGACCGGCAGGTCGTGCAGGTCCATTCTGCGCAGCCGCTGACCCCCGAGGCGATCGCCGCAGCCCAGGCGACCTTTATCGCCCAGACCGGCTGGCACCTGGACATACAGGTCGTGGAAGCGACTCCCCCTCCGCCGACCTTTGGACCGACGGCACGCTGGGAAATGAATCGCGCCCGGCAGGCCGCGCTGGAGCGCTTTGCTGCGGTCGGGTGTTACCGGGTCGGGGCCGATCCGGCGCGGGGGGTGTTGATCTTGCGCTTCCACTTCCCCGATGTCGCTATGGTCCACCAGCGTGCGGCGCTCGACACCCTAGCGGCAGAGACAGGCTGGCCGATCGAAGTCTCTCCCCAGGCCCACCAAACCGCGCTGGAAACCGCCGCCCACCAGGCCCTGCCCCCCGGCAGCCTCCGCGGGCAACCCTCCTTCCACGCCGCAACCCGCGTCGTGGCCGTCATCTGTGCCACCCTCCTGACCCCGGCGCAGATAGAGACCGCCCAGCGTACGTTCACGGCACAGACCGGCTGGTGCTTACAAATTCTCGTGAGCGCGAACGCCACGCCGCTTTAGCGGCAGTGGCTGAAGCGCCACCGAGTTAGCGAAGCAGTACATTTGTGCTATAATAAAGCTATGCACCAGAGTTTCAAGTACCGCCTGTACGTGAATCGCGCGCAAGCAGCTGCGCTGAGGGTGACGTTGGATCGCTGTCGGGAGTTGTACAACGCGGCGCTCCAGGAACGGCGCGACGCCTACCACATGGCCCACCAGTCGCTGACCTTTGCGCACCAGTCGGCCGAGCTACCCGCCGTGAAAGTGGCCCGGCCGGAGTACCGCGACGTGTTTAGCCAGACCTTGCAGGATGTGCTCCACCGCGTCGACCGCGCGTTTGGGGCCTTCTTTCGCCGGGTGAAAACCGGGGATACGCCAGGGTACCCGCGCTTTCAGGGCAAGGTGCGCTACGATAGTTTCACCTATGTGCGACACGAAAGTCGCTCCAGCGAGTGGTCGGGCGTGCCAACACGCAATCCAACCGACCCCGGCGCGTGTCCAACGCCGGTTCCCAATTCCTACGTGCGTCATTG
>JBBSAN010000461.1:0-5955 GCA_038252265.1 Chloroflexia bacterium | reverse complement strand
GGGGAGACCGATCCATTCCGTTGCCGGAGGTGCCCCGATGTCCACAGTTCATGAAATACAGTCTCCAATCCCCGCATCCGTCGAGGAATTGCTGAAGGCTGCTGACCAGTTACCTACAGAGCAACTAGAAACATTCGTCTCTCGGGCCTTGCTGCTTCAGGCTCGCCGCCGTATGCCGTATGTGCCGCAAAAGGAGGCGGAATTGCTGCTCAAAATCCATGAAGGATTACCGGAAGAGACACGAGCACGTTATTATGCCTTGATCAACAAACGGGACGAAGAAACACTCACACCCGATGAGCATGAAGAGCTTTTGCGGCTCACCGACGAAGCGGAGGAGTGGAACGTCAGGTGGCTAGAGGGCTTGACCGAACTAGCCCAGCTTCGGCAAATATCCTTGAGCGATTTGATGGATAACCTCGGCATCCGTCCACCGACCCGTGAATGAGACCAGGGTCAGTGTTGAACAGCGCCGGATCGTCACCGAACGTGCCCACGGATGCTGTGAGTATTGTCGCAGCCAGGAGAAGTTTGCGACTGATTACTTTGCTGTTGAACATATTCAGCCTCGTCAACAGGGTGGCACGACCACACCTGATAACCTGGCACTCTCTTGTCAGGGCTGTAACAACCATAAATACACCAAGAGGCAGGCACGCGATCCTGTCAACGGCGAACTTGTGCCGCTCTATCATCCACGGCGGGATCGCTGGCGGGATCATTTTGAGTGGAGCGAGGACTTTACCTTGCTCCTGGGGCGCACTGCAACAGGACGGGCAACGATTAACGCGCTCAACTTAAACCGGGAGCGCGTTGTGAATTTACGCCGAGTGATGTACAGCACAGGTAATCACCCTCCACCGGAACCACAAGATGCCGAAACCACAGAACAAGGATAAACAGCATGGTTGATCTCTCCGGCAAAGTCGCGCTGGTCACCGGAGCCAGCAAGGGGATCGGGCAGGCGCTGGCCGTCGGGCTGGGCCGCGCCGGAGCCGCCGTCGTCGCCAACTATCTCAGTGACCAGGCAGGCGCGGAGGCAGCGGTGGCCGAGATCCGCGAGGCGGGGGGCCGGGCCATCGCGGTGGCGGGCGACGTGGCCCAGGTGGCGGCGGGGCGCACACTGGTGGCGCGGGCCGTGGCCGAGTTCGGGCGGCTGGATATCGCCTGCTGCCACGCGGGGATCACCAGTTGGGGCAAGTTCCTCGACTACACCGAAGAAGCGTTCGACACGGTGGTCAACACCAACCTCAAGGGAGTCTATTTCACCGCGCAGGCGGCAGCCCGCCAGATGGCCCAGCAGGGCACCGGGGGCCGGATCCTCGTCACCTCGTCCGTTACCGGCGTCCAGGCGGTGCAATATCTGTCGGCCTACAGCATGACCAAAGGCGGCTTGCAACAACTCACCCGCAACCTGGTACTGGAACTCTCGCCCTACGGCATCACGATCAACGCCGTCGCCCCCGGCTCGATCCTGAACGAGCGCAACCTGGCCGACGACCCGGACTATGGTCCCAAGTGGGCCGAGGTCATCCCCCTGCGCCGCGCCGGGGAGCCGCAGGACGTGGTCGAAGCGATGCTCTTCCTGGCCTCCGACGGCGCGGGTTGGATCACCGGCCAGACCCTGATCGTGGACGGCGGCTGGACGGCTTACAGCCCCACCCCCGGCTTCGAGTTCGTTGAACGCGAGGGGCGGATCGGGACGTGATGCGTGATGCGTGATGCGTGATGCGTGATGCGTGATGCGTGATGCGTGAATAGCTGCGTATTGCGTATTGCGTATTGCGTATTCTGTCAAACCACCAACCACCAACCACTAACCACTAACCACTAACCACTCGTCACGAGGAACCCCATGATCCCCATTCGCGTCAACAGCCCGATCAACCCGTATCGTGACCATGTGCAGGGGAAGTCGAACGAGCCGATCACGGTGGCGGCGTTGCTGGACCGGGCGACCCAGTTGCACGGGGTGAAGACGGATTGCACGCTGGAAGCGATCTATGACCGGCTGGAAGGGAACGCGCCCCGCATCGCTATCATCGGCGGCTCACCCGATCACCCGGCGCATATCAAGGACTGGGACACGATGCTGCGGGCGGCGGTACGGATCTGGGAGCGGGGCGGCGTACCGTTCTACTTCTCCATCCCGGTGGTGTGCGACGGCACGGCCCAGAGCACGGCGGGCATGTGCTATTCGCTCCAGGCGCGCAACGCGGTGGCGCAGATGGTGGTCAACCAGATGGAGGGCCAGGGCTACCACGGCGCGTTCGTCATCCAGGGCTGCGACAAGACCCCGCTGGCGATTGTGGCCGCGCTGGCCCACCTGGACCGGGTGCGGCGCGGGCGCGGCGAGGCTCCGGTGGTCGGCACCTTCGCCCCGGCCCATGTGCTCAAGGGCGGCACCATCCCTCCCGCGACCGTGGCCGAGATCACGGCCCTGGCCGACCGGGCGACGGCTGCCGGGCTGCCCGACCTGGCCGAGGATATCCACGACAACCTGCGCTACATCCTCCAGTGCGCATCGAACGAGGTTTTCCAGGCGCTGTTCGAGCGGGCCACGCAAGAAGGGCTGATGACGGTCGAGGAGCACAAGAGCCTGGAACGGACCCTCTCGGTCAACACCTGCGACGCGGCGGGCGGCATTTGCGCCTTCCACGGCACCGGCAACTCGTCGCGGGACGTGGTCGCCGCCTTCGGGTTGGTTCACCCTGCCGTCGAACTGCTCACCCTGCCCCCCACGCAGGCGCAGGTGAATGCCTCGGTGGACGCCCTGTTCGGCATTGTCAACGACCCGGCCTTCTCGGTGGGCGAGATCGTGGCTCAGAACATTGCCAACGTGATCCGCGTCCACAGCGCCGTCGGCGGCTCCACCAACCTGATGATGCATATCGTCGCGGCGATGATCTACGCCGGGTACGACTTCACCCTGTGGGACATGGAGCGCATCCACCGCGCCGTGCCGGTGCCCGATATTTACGACTACTCGCTGACCCAGGGCCGCGACGTGTTCGCCCTGGCCCAGCAGTGCTGCGCCGGGCAGATTCGCGGCATGGAGACGATCTTCTACGAGTTGGGGCGCAATGGCGTGCCGCTGGACCTGGACGCGCCCACCGTCACCGGCAGCACCTGGCGCGAGCGACTGAGCGACACCCGCAACCTCTCTGCCGACGGGGTGACGGACAACCCGGTCATCCTCTCCACCCCGCGCCGGGCGTTTTCCGGCGTGGACGTGCTGCGGGCCAACTGGTTCGAGTCGGCCATCGTCAAGATCAGCGGGATGCCCGACGACATGCTGGACCGTCTGGACGACAAGGTGGCGCTGGTCCTCTATTTCGAGACCGAGGAGGCAGCGAACGAGGCACTGGTGGACCCCCACCTGCTGCAAACCTTCCGCCACGTCGCCGGGGTGACCGACGACGTGCTGCGCCGGATCTATACCTACAATCGCGCACCCGCCCTCCCCCCGGTGGAAACGGTCACGCCCGACGCGCTCTATGATCACATGATCGCCACCCACACCCTGCGCATCGTCCTCATCGTCAGCGGGCAGGGGCCGGAAGCATTCGGGATGCCCGAGATGGCCGTGCCCTCCTTCCGCATCAACTACAACCGCGTGCTGCGCCAGATCGTCACCCTGGTCACCGATGGGCGCTATTCGGGCACCAACTGGGGCGCGGCGGTGGGCCATGTCACCCCGGAGGCGATCCGGGGCGGGGGCATTGCCACCCTGCAAACCGGCGATCTGATCCTGCTCCAGTTCCGCGCCGGGCGGCTCGACCTGCTCGACAAGGCCGCGTTCCTGGCGACCGGCAGCCCCGTCCCCTATGCGGGAGACGTGGCCGCCCATCGCGCCGGGGTCGCCCTCCAACGCCAGGCCCAGTTGCAGGCGCGGACGCGGCAGATCGCCCCGGCCAACCAGATGCTCTATCACACCGACGCGGCGCACGGAGTGGTGCCCTTGCAGGTAGCCGACGCGGCGACCGCGGGCTGGCTGGAACGTCTGACCACTCCTGTGTATAATGCAGATATGACACCCCACCCCGTCCCCAGGAGCGCCCATGCCCCACCTGTTCGGTAAAGACTACGCGCCCGACGAATTGCGCCAGTTGACCGGGATGATCGGTCAGATCGCCGGGATACGGCTGGCCGAGTGGACCGAAGGCCGCACGCGCGGGATGCGTGTAGCCGAGATCAGCACCGGCAGCGGGCTGCGTGCCCAGGTCTTGCTCGACCGGGCGCTCGATCTGGGCGCGGTGGAGTTCGCGGGCAAGCCGCTGGCCTGGATGAACCCGGCGCTGGGCGGGCCGGACCTGTATGAACCGGCGGGCGCAGGCTGGGTGCGGACATTCGGCGGCGGGCTGATGACCACCTGCGGCCTGACCCATTTCGGCCAACCCGAACAGGATGGCGACGAGGCGCTGGGTCTCCACGGGCGCATCTCGCACACCCGCGCCGAGCGGGTCGCCGTCACCGCGGAATGGCGCGGCGACGATTATGTCCTCCACATCAGCGGGCAGGCGCGGCAATCGGGCCTCTTTGGCGAAAACCTCCTGCTGACCCGCACGATCAGCACCGCGCTGGGGTCCACCACCCTCCAGGTAGACGATATCGTCCGTAACGACGGCTGGCGCGAGACGCCGCACATGATCCTCTACCACTGCAACTTCGGCTTCCCGGTCGTCAGCCCCGACTCCGAATTGCTGGTCAATGACGAATTCGCCAACCCCCGCGACGCTGCCGCCCGCGCTGGACTCACCACCCACACCCGCTTCGATCCGCCCGCCGCCGAGTACCCGGAGCAGGTCTTTTTCCACAAGCCGCGCGTGGGAGCCGATGGCTTTGTCCAGGCGGCGATTGTGAACCGCCCGCTGGCCTTCGGGGCGACTGTGCGCTACCGGGCCGCCGAGTTGCCGTTCCTGGCCCAGTGGAAGATGATGGGCCGGGGTGACTACGTCTGTGCGCTCGAACCGGCCAACCAGTGGGAGACCCCGCGCAGCCGCCTCCGCCAGGAGGGGCGATTGAAATTTCTCGCACCAGGAGAGGAAATCCACTATCATCTGGAGTTCGGCGTCTTGCCCGATGCCACGGCCATCCGGGCCTTCGAGGCGCAGCAGGAGCAGCTAGCAGGAGCATAGGGAGTCGGACAGCTATGAGCACATCATCCCCCCCGATCACCAGCAACGCCGCCGGGCGGTCGGGGCTGTACTACCGCGTGCACGCGCTCTTCATGGCGAAAGGGACCGCAGGCTACGAGCATATTGTGGCCCAGCGCAAGCAGGCCCTCTTTAGCGACTTGCACGGCACGGTGCTGGAGATCGGGCCGGGAGCCGGGCCGAACCTGTGCTACTACCCGGCGGATGTGCAGTGGATCGGCGTGGAGCCGAACCTGCATATGCACCCCTATTTGCAGCGCGAAGCCGAGCGCCTGGGCCGCGCCATTACCATCGCCACTGGCACCGCCGACCAACTCCCCCGACCCGATAACAGTATGGACGCGGTGGTCAGCACGCTGGTCCTCTGCTCCGTGCCTGACGTGGCCGCCACGCTGGCCGAGATCACGCGGGTGCTGAAGCCGGGCGGACGCTTTCTGTTTATCGAGCATGTGGCCGCGCCCCCTGGTACCCGCCTCTATCGCCTCCAGCACCTCATCCGCCCCTTGTGGAGCGCCTTCGCCGACGGCTGTCAGCCCACCCGCGACACCGGCGCGGCGCTCGATGCCGCCGGGTTCCGGCGCGTCCGCTACCAGCCCTTCACTGTCCCCGCCCCGATCATCGGCCCGCACATCATGGGCGTGGCGACGAAGTGACGAGCGGTCAGTGGTCAGCGGTCAGTGGTCAGTGGTCAGTGGTCAGTGGTCAGTGGTCAGTGGTCAGTGGTCAGTGGTCAGTGGTCAGTGGTCAGTGGTCAGTGGTCAGTGGTCAGTGGTCAGTGGTCAGTGGTCAGTGGTCAGTG
>JBBSAN010000460.1:0-5961 GCA_038252265.1 Chloroflexia bacterium | reverse complement strand
GGAGGTTCCCGAATGTCCCAACAGGTGGAATGCGATAACAAGAGCCAGGCCGACCGCATCGCCAATCTGGTGGTGCAGGGCGAAATCCTCTACGCCGTCTTTGATGAGAAGGGGCGGGGCACCGGCTTCGTCGGCATCACCGACCGGCGGCTGATCTTCATGGACGAGGGGGTCATCCGCAAGAAGAAGCTGCTGGTCTCGCTGCCCTACAGCCAGATCACCGCCGTCGCCTCCGAAGACAGCGGGGGCTTGGTCTTTGGCACCAGTAAGCTGATCGTCATCGCGGGCAGCCGCGAATGGGACTTCGAATTTCGCAGCAACGAGAAAGCCCACCGTGCCTACACGCTCATCATGTGGAACCTGCTCCAGAACGAAAAGGCGGGGATGATGCGCGGCGCACAGGCGTAGCCCCTGACCCATAAAAAGAAGGGGCGGCGCACCGGTGCGCCGCCCCTTCGAGGGTGAAGGCCCAGGGACTCGAACCCTGAACCCGCTGATTAAGAGTCAGCTGCTCTGCCAGTTGAGCTAGGCCTCCATTGGGAATATTATAGCAAACCCTCTGCGGTTTGTCAAACTTTTTCGCGGGGTGGGGACCGATTCCGCACGCCTACAGGAGGCAGGAACCAGGCCAGGGACGGGGGTGGCCCGGCGTCCGGTTCTCACCTTGCCGCCTTACCGCACACCCGGTATAATCGGGTATGCGAAAAGTGCTGCTGCTGGGCCTGTTGCTCCCTCTGTTTGCCCTGATGGGCTGTGATCCCTCCGTGATGACGCCGACGCCGGTGCTGCTTGGCCCGACGCCGACCCCGGCGGCGACGCCGCACCCCCCGCCGGGGGGACGGATCGCCTTCATCCGCGCCCCGGCAGGGCAGATTCCCGGCACGCTCTGGCTGATCCGCCCCGATGGCTCAGGGGCGACCGTGTTCCCTCTGACCGCACCACAGCCCGTGGACTCGATCCCGGTCTGGTCGCCCGACGGCACGCGGCTGGCCTACCAATCGGCACAGGCCGGGAAAGATCAGATTTATGTCGTGACCGTAAAGCCGGACAACACCCCCGGCGACACCGTCTGGCTCACCGCTGCGCTGAAGGACAACGACAACACCTTCCCGGCCTGGTCGCCCGACGGCACGCAGATCGTCTTTCAGTCGGGCAGCGGGGGGGCCTTCCAGCTGTATACGATGCGGGCGACGGGCGCGGGGCAACCCCGGCAGGTGCCCGGCCTCCCGCCCTATGCCGGGCAACCGGCCTGGTCGCCCGACGGCACCCGGTTCGCCTTCAGCGGGGGGGCCTCGGCCAGCACCGGGCGCGAAATCTATACGGTGCCGATCACCGGCGGGGTGCCCCTGCGGCTGACGGCCAACGAGCGCACCGGGGCCGGGCCGCGCTGGTCGCCCGATGGCACGGCGCTGGCCTTCATGCTGCGCCAGGATGGGAGCGAAAGCCGCGATATTGACTGGATCGATGCCAACGGCCAGGGCTTGCGGGCGCTGTCGGACGATCCCGGCGATGATATCTGGCCGGTGTGGTCGCCGGATGGGCAGTGGGTCGCCTTTTTTGGCAGCCGGGGCCGGGCCAACGGCAACGAAGTGCTGGTCGTGCCCGCCGCCGGGGGGCCATCGGTCAACGTCAGCAACAATCCCGCCGGGGATATCTACCCTTCGTGGGCACCCGACAGCACCTACCTGGTCTTCAGTTCCACCCGCACCGGCCCGCCGCGCCTCTACATCGCTGCCCGCGACGGCACTGATCAACGGGCGCTCACCCCCGCCGAAGGCGATTATGACGAAAACTTCCCGGTCTGGTCGCCGCGCTGACCCGGCCTGATCGGCATCTTAACCTTGAGGAGCACGCTATGTGGCAACCTGGGAACGTGCGGGGGGGACCCGCCCAACTGACTGTAGAGCAGGTGAAAGACCTGGCCGACCGAGGCGAAGTGGCGCTGCTGGATGTGCGTGAACCGGACGAGTGGGCCGACGCGCACATCGAGGGCGCGACCTGGATCCCGCTGGGCGACCTGGACCAGCGCTATGGGGAACTGGACCCCGGCAAGCACTGGGTGGCCTACTGTCATGTCGGTGCTCGCAGCGCGCAGGCCGCCTATTTCTTGCAAGATGCAGGACTGAATGTCGCCAATATGGTCGGCGGCATCATGGCCTGGGAGCGCCGCCGCTATCCCACCGTCTCCGGCACCTGAGCGGGTCTGCTCGATTCGGTTTTGCGGCCCGAACCCTGCAACCCGCTGCCGGGTTATTCGTCATACAGGGGACGGGCCTATGTGCAGCCACCTCAGCCGGGTGAGTGCTGTTGCCCCGAACGACCCCGGCGTTTGCTCCACTGTGGGCAGACGCCGTCCGGGTCGTTCGCTCTGTTCAGGCGATTATTAAGGAAGGGAACACATGGTTTCGGCACGTCGTTTGCTCCGGTCGGCAGGCGTGATCCTGGCCGCATTGAGCCTGCTGCTGGCTCCGATCCGCCCCGCTGCCGTCCAGGCCGCGCCGGGCTTAGCGTATGCTGATGGTCGCCAGGACCTGTTCGGGATGGTCGCCCGCGATCCGTATTACGAATTTGACACCGACCCGCTTCATTACCCCGGCGCGTCGAACCGCACCGCTCTGGAGCGCGAAGCCGCCGAACTGGAGGCGCTGGGGGTCCGCTGGGTGCGGATGGAGTTCTGGGCCAACAGTGATGGCTTCGAGTGGGCGCGCTATGATGCCTTCATCAACGACATCGCCCCGCGCCACGGGCTGAAGATCCTGGCCCTGCTCAACGCCGGGATTGTGAACTACGAGGGGGCCTCGGTCAACCCGGCAGCCACCAACGATCCTGCCGACCAGCCTAACGGCACCAACCACTATATCCGCGTCTTCCGCGACCGTGCCCGCGAAATCGCCCAGCACTATGGTTCGGCCATCAGCGCCTATGAGGTGGTCAACGAGCCGAACATCAACTGGGAACTGTGGAACGCCACCGGCCTGCATACCGCCGAGATCAAGCCGGATCGCTATGCCACGCTGATCACCGAGGTCTACCGGGCGATCAAGCCGCTGGCCCCCACCGCACAGGTGCTGATCGGGGGGATGTTGCTGGGGCCGCCGCCCAACGACGAGACCCACAACGAGCTGGATTGGCTCTACCAGCTTTATGTGGCCGAGGCGGTACAGGGCTATCAACGCAGCGGCGATGCGGCCCAGGCGGGCTGGAACGTGGTGCCGTGGGACGGGGTGGGGCTGCACCCCTACTGGGTGAGCGCCGACAAGTTCCAGCAGTTGCTCCATGTGATGGCGCAGAAGCTGCGCGACCGGGGCGATAGCAAGAGCCAGATCTGGGTCACCGAGATCGGCGCGACGGCGGTACCCAACCCGGCGAACCAATCGCCCTCTGCCGAGGAGCAGACGCAGGCCGATTTTGTGAGCGGGGTCTACCGCGCCGTGCTGACCGATCCGGCGCTCCTGCGCGATGTGCATACGGTGTTCTGGTTCAAGTACGAAGATTTCCCCGCGCCGCACCCCACCGTGCCGTTCGGGCTGGTGCGCCTGGAGGAAAGCGACCAGGGCTATGCGCCGACCGGCGCGGTGGCGGTCCACAAGCTGGGCTACCGGGCCTACCAGGCGTTGGCCCGGCCCGGCGGCCTGCCCGACCACCCGGTGGAGCCGCCGCAAACCCTCGGCACCAACCCTTATTACTTCCCGGCGACGGGTCAGCTTATCGCCGCCGCGTTCCAGCAGTACTGGACGCGCAACGGCGGGCTGGCCCAGTTCGGCTACCCGCTGACCCAGCCGACCCTGGTGCGCGGCTACCAGACGCAGATCTTTGAGCGCGCCGTATTCGAGTATCACCCCGAAAATGCGCCGCCCTATGATGTGCTCCTGCGGCGGCTGGGGGCCGAGATCCTGACCCATGCCTATCCGGAGGCCGACCCGGCCCTGGTACCGCCCGACCGGACCTACTTCCCCGAAGTGCGCCACTCGCTGGGGGGCCGCTTCCTCCAGTACTGGCAGGCGACGGGCGGCCTTCCGGTCTACGGCTACCCCCTGTCGGAAGAAGTGCAGGAGGTCAACCCCCGTGACGGCCAGACGTACACGGTGCAGTACTTCGAGCGCAACCGCATCGAGTACCATCCGGAGAACGCCGGTAGCCCGTTCGAGATGCAACTGGGCTTGCTGGGCGGGGATTTGCTCCTGGGCGGGCTGTGGTGGCGATAACGTAGGGGTCAAGGGTCAGGGGTTAAGGGATTGCTTCAATCTTTGTAGGCTGCGGCTTCATAAGACACGAACGTCAGCCCCGGAGGGGCGACAGACGGTAGCTCACAGCGTGAACTGTGGGATCAAGCGATCTTAATCGCCAAGCCCCGGAGGGGCGACAGAGCCGACCCTCGGTGCTTGTCTGTCGCCCCTCCGGGGCTTTGTTATAGGAGATGATAGTCCCCACGGTCCTACCGTGGGCTACCGTCTGCCGCCCCTCCGGGGCTGGATCGGGGGATGGCCTTTCCCCACGGTCCTACCGTGGGCTACCGTCTGCCGCCCCTCCGAGGTTGACGGTCGCGCCGGTGTGCCATGTCCTACACGAGGCGACGCTAGCTACCCCGCACGCATCACGTATCACGCATCACGCATCACCGCCCGCGCCACCAGGCGGGCCGAGAGCAGCGCCAGGGGAATGCCGCCGCCGGGGTGGGCGCTGCCGCCGACGAAGAAGAGGCGGTCGAGGCCGGGAGCGCGGTTGGCGGGACGGCGGAAGGCGGCCAGGCGGTTGTTCGAGGAGAAGCCGTAGAGCGCGCCGCCAAAGGCGTTGAAGCGGGCTGCGAAATCGGCGGGGGTGAGCATCCGTTCGACCACGATGTGGCGGCGCAGACCGGGCAGACCACTGGCTTCCAGCCGGGCCAGCACCCGGTCGCGATAGGGACCGCCCCAGGCTGCCCAGTCGGCGTCGGGGGTCAGCGCGGGCGCGTTGACCAGCACGAACAGGTTGCCGCCACCCGGCGGGGCCTGGGTGGGATCGCTGCGGCTGGTGTAGGTGACATAGATCGTCGGGTCGGGGGCAAGGCGGCGTTCGGTGAAGAGAGCGCGGAACTCGGCGGGATAGTCGGCGCTGAAGAAGATGTTGTGGTGGGCCAGCGCCGGGAACGCACAGTCGGTACCCAGCAGCAGCACGAAGCCGGAGCAGGAGAGATCGCTCGCCAGGGTCGCCCGCGCCGCCGGTTCGCCCCGTGGGCGCAGCGCATCCGGCACGAGCGCCCGGTAGGCATAGAGCGGATCGGCGTTGACCACCACCGTGCCCGCCCGTAACTCGGTGCCATCGGCCAGCCGGACCCCCACAGCCTTCCTGCCGTTGAACTGCGCCTCCGCGACCCGCGTATTGGTGCGAACCTCCACCCCCAACTCCGTAGCCAGCCGCAGCAGCGCCTCGGCCAACCGGTACAGCCCACCCGCGATGTACCAACCGCCTTCGGCCAATTCCAGGTAGGGGATCAGGCAGAGCGTGGCCGGGGCCAGGTAGGGCGACGAGCCGTTGTAGGTGGCATAGCGGTTGAACAGTTGGCGCAAATAGGGGCTGTGGAAATGGGCGCGGACGGCGGCATCCATCGTCCCGAACGCGCCGATCCGCAGCACATCGCTCCCGCGCCGCCGCAGCAGGTCCAGCGGACGGGGCCGCTCGTGGAAGAGGAAGGGCCGCGCCGCCCGTTCGTACAACGTCCGGCCCAGCAGCAGAAAGCGCAGGTAGCCGCGTACATCGCGGGGGTCCAGCCGCCGGATCGCCGCCGTCATCGCCGCCAGATCGGAGTCGGCATCGAAGATGGTGCCGTCGGGATAACGGTAGCGGCAGATCGGATGGAGGGGCAGGAGGGTCAGGTAGTCGGCCATGCGCCGCCCGGTAGCGCGGAACAGGTCGGCGAGCACGCCCGGCATGGTCACCAGCGATGGCCCGGTGTCGAAGGTATAGCCCCCGCTACGCCATTGG
>JBBSAN010000459.1:0-5968 GCA_038252265.1 Chloroflexia bacterium | reverse complement strand
TTCGGTCATGAAGTCGCGCATATGGCCCGCCCAATCGTTGGGGTCGCCTGCCTTCAGGATCAGGTCGGTGCGGCGGCCTTCCGCGATCTGGTAATACTTGATCACGCTGCTGGCTTCCCAGCCGACATAGACGATGGCGGCGTGTGGGAGGTCGCGGAAGACGATCTCAGCCTGATCGCGGGCCTCGGTCTTGCGCTGCCAGCCCGCCGACGGATAGCGCCCCACCACCCCCACCGCCAGGATCACCACAAGCAGGACCGCCAGCCCCGCCGTAGCCCACCGCACCAGCCGGGTAGTGGACGGGCGCGCTGCAACCAGGCGACCCAGCGCCGCCAGCCCCATCTCGGCAGCCACGCCCATCGCCAGCGCCCAGAAGAGATGGCCGGGGATGAAGTAGAAATAGTTGGTGGCGGCGTTGTACATGATCGCGAAGACGAAGCTACAGACCCAGCCCAGCGCCAGCATCCCGAACACCAGCGGGTGCCGCCGCGCCAGCCCGACCCAGCCGATCAGCCCCACGATCACCCCAGGCCAGCCGAACTGGTCGAGCAAGACCTGGAAACCCCAACCCGCCTGCTGGCCGAACTGGGCCCAGGGGATGCCGAAGATCATCTGGCGGAAGTCCTGGCCCGACACCAGGCGCATAAAGTCGGCCCACGACTTCGGATCGCCCCAGTAATACGGCCCGTCACCCTGGAGATAGCGCACCAGCGGCAGCACATAGGGGGTTAGCCCCAGCAGCGCCGCGCCTGCCGCCAGCAGGTAGTCCGGCAGGCGACGGCGGAGGGTCATCAGGAGCGACCCGTGCGCCGCCCGCGCCCACTGCCATTCGGTGCCCAGCACGAACAGGGCATAGCCGGGGACCAGGGTGATCGTGGTGCCGTGGTTGGCGAACGCCGTGCCGAGGACGAAGCCCGCCGCGACGAGCCAGCGGCGCCGCCCATCCGGTGGAGCATCCCGCCACTTCAACAGCAGCCAGATCGTCCCGGCCACCTGGAGCGCGTTGAGCGCATAGGCGCGCGGCTCGGTCGCCTCGCCCCAGAAGTCGGGCGCGATGGCGAACACCGCCGCCGCCAGCCCGGCCAGCCAGGGGCGCACGCCCAGCCGTTGCGCGATCAGGTAGACCAGCCCCACCGTCGCCACGCCGTAGACGACCGAGGTAAGGCTGATCCGCCACAGCGGTTCGCCGATGGGGACGAGATAAAAGAGATGGGCGATGAGCACCCACAGGGGATAGCCCGGCGGGTGGGGCACTCCCAGCACCACCGCGGCCAGTTGGAACTCGCCGGGATCGCCCCAGCGGATGGTGCGCGCTTCCGTCCGCTCGTAGAGTAGGAACGCACCCAGCAGCAACAGCCCGCCCAGCACCGCCACCCGGTGCGCCCAGAGCCAGGCAGTCAGCCGGGTTATGGGCGCGGTCGCCGGGTGGGCAGCGGCGCGATCAGTCGCTTCGTGGGTCCCGGTCGCACGCACGGCTACTCACCGATACCGGAGGGCGTTTCGTCAGGGGGGGGGGGTGACGAGGTTGGCAATTCGACCCCATACAGATCGTCGCATAGGCCCAGGTCGATGCATTCCTGCGCCGTCAGGAACCGGTCGCGGCCCGAATAGATGTAATCCTGCCACCAGGCGGCATCATACTTGCCGCTGCGCTGGGCAAAGAGGTTAGCGACCAGGGTCTTATAGTGCTCGGCCAGGCGGGCGTAATCGTTGAAAATCTTCTGGTCGCTGCCGCTCAGGTACCACTGCGGGCTGTGCAGCATCAACGTCGAGAAGGTACCCATCAGCCGCCGGTTGCCCGCCTGGAACACGATCGCCCCCATCGAGTAGGCGAAGCCGGTGACCACGGTGTTGATCGTCACCTTGTACTGGTCCCGCATCTTGTAGATCATCTCCATCATCGCCAGCCCCGACCCCACTGAGCCACCGCCGGAGTTGATGTAGACGGTGATCGGGTGCTCGTCGGTCATGCCCTGGCGGCGCACGGCGAGCATCATCAAATGCTGGCTGAACCGTTCGGCGGTCGCATCGTCAATATCGCCGAGGAAAATGACCCCTTCTTCTTCCAACTCGCGGCGCTGGGCCAGCGCCAACCGCACCATTTGTTCCAGATCGAGCATACCACCTCCACCGCCTAACGCGCACGTCATCGTGGGACACACCGAGGCCGCCGGTGTCCTGCCCCCGATTATACTCTATCGCCGGGTCCGGTGCCACACAGCGCACCCGCAGGGCGGCGAGGCTACCGCAAAGTCGGTCAGTGTGGGCCAACCCCAGGCTGTCATCCTTCGCTGCGCTCAGGATCTTGTGGGCGATCAAAGGTGCTGAGGCAACTGCACGGATCTTCGTCAACAACCAGGCGGCCCGAACAAGATCCTTCGCTGCGCTCAGGATGACAGCTTTGGAGGGCGCTCCCTATCAACAAACATGCCGCATCTTGGCCCAGCCAGCAACCAGGCGCTACCCCGCCCCGCTGGGATCATGCGCGCCGTTGGGCGGCAGGAGATCGGCGGCGGTCTGGTCGGCCAGTGCCTGGAGGTGCGCGGCGCGGATTCCTTCGTAGGCAGGGATGGCCCGGATGGCGGGGCGCTCCACGTCGCGGACGGCGCGCATTTCCAGGTGCAACTGGCCTTCCGAGGTGTGGATCAGCTTCATGCTGCGGTTCACATCCTCCAGGAAGTGGACCCGCTGCCGCTCCTCCAGGCGTTGCAAGACGACCTGGATGATGGCAAACGACATCACGCTCAACGCGCCCAGGGTCTGGTTGCGATGCACCCGTTCGCCCAGATTGACCTGGGCGATGGCGGATAGGCCGAACTGATCGAGCAGGTCGATCAGCAGCCCCGTCTCTACCCCGTAGCCGCTGAAGAACGGCACCTTCTCCAGTGCCGCCCGCCGCCCGGCATACTCGCCCGCCAGGGGCTGGATCAGGCCGGTCAGCGCCGGGTAGAACAGGTTGAACAGAGGCCGGATCGTCAATTCGGTCACCCGCCCGCCTCCCTCGGCGGCCAGCCCTTCGGTCGTGCGGATCGGGCGGCGGTAATAGCCTTTCACATACTGGATGCGCGGCTCGGCCAACAGCGGGCCGATCAGCCCATAGACGAACTGCGGCCCCATGTTCTCGATGTCGGTGTCCACCCAGACGATAATATCGCCCTTCAGCGCGGCCAGACTCTTCCAGAGCGCCTCGCCTTTGCCCCGCAGCGGCGGCCCTGCCTCGGGCAAGAGGTCGTGATGGTCCACCACCGGCACCCCCAACTCGTGGGCGATGGCGACGGTCCGGTCGGTCGAGCCGCTGTCGATCAGCACGATCTCGTCCAGCAGCGGCACCTCGTCCATCAGCGCCCGTTTGAGCACAGAGATCACCAGCCCGACCGTCGTTTCCTCGTTCAACGCGGGCAGGCCCAGGCTGATCGTCAACCCCTGGCGGCGTTTCTTTTCGACCAGGAGGGCCAGGTCGGCAAACTCGTCGGCACTGAAGGTATTTTCGGCGAACCACTTGTCCACCAGGGCCGACAGCGCCTCCGGCGTGGGGGCGTACACATGGCCCTGGGCGGTGCCGCGCAAGGTCTCGATTTCCGGCCAGGCGGCGTGGCGAGTCCGCACCAGTACCACCGTGCCGGTGGCCCGCTGGACAATGCGGGCGGGCACGGTCCCCAGCACCGCAGCGAGGGGGTCGGCGGTGGGGAAGAAGCCGGTGAGCGGGGTCAACGACGGGGCCGTTTCCTGGCCCATTTCATAGTTCTGGAGACGCGACGGCACGCTGGGCGACGACACGCCCATCACCAGCCAGCCCTGCTCGGAGGTAAAGCTCAGGATGGACCGGCTGACATCGCGCCCGGCATCGTAGCGGCGCTTGAGCTGCACGCGCGGGCCGATCTGGGCCAGGAAGCGCTCGAACGGTGCTTCTTCGGCGGCGCGCTGGGTTTCGGGCAGGTCGGGGCGCAGCACATGGAGCAGGGTCACCTCGGCGGCGGGGGCCAGATCGGCCAGGGCACTGCCCAGGTCCAGCGCCAGGTGGGCATAGGGACCGCCGCGCACCGGCAGCAGAATCCGCCCCGGCAATGGCGGCGTGCCCGCATCCGGCGCGTTTGGCCCGGCACAGACCAGCGCCAGGTCGCAGGGGGTCTCCTTCATCGCCTGCTGCAAGCTCACCCCGGCAATGGTCAACGGGTGGGGTTGCCCCGCCACCCCGCGCACGTCCAGCGGCAGGATCAGCAGATCGGCGTGTTCCTGGTGGCACAGCGCCAGCAATTCCTCCCAGCGCCGGTGGCCCACGCGCACAATCGCCTCGGCCAGCGACCCTGTCTCCGGCGTGCGCGCCAGATCGAGCAACGCCTCGCGCCGGGCACGCACCGGGGTCGCCAGTTCGCTGAGCGACTGCCCCTCGGCGGCGGCCAGCACATCGGCCAGCACCAATCGCCCCCGGTGGGCGGCGGCAGTCGCCCGGGCCAGGGTCACCGCCGGACCATTCGCTGCCCCCGCCTCCGCATCAATCAGCGCGACCACGGTGAAACTATCGCGCTTCGTGGGTTCTTCCATGAGGTATGACTCCGTGCTGGTGTAGAGGCAGCCCGGCAATCCCCCTGCCGGGCCGCCGTGCGCCCTAAAAATCGAATCACGCCGCAGGCGCGGAGCCTGGGGCGTGAAAATAGCCGCGCACTAAAGGCACTGCGCTGTGCGTCGCCCCGATTATAGCATGTCGCCCGCGCAGGCGGCAAGCCAGCCCGCCTGTGGCCGGGCGGCGCGGCGGTCCGTGCCGTGTACACCCCGCGCGTGTCTTGACTCTCCTGGCCCCTTTGCTATAATTGCACCTGACGGGTCGGGAAATGGCTGCGGTGGCGGCATCGGACCGGCGGCCCCGCATCAACAAGGAGAGTTGACTATGGAAACGGCAACTTCGGCACCAGCCGCCACCGTAACGCGGCGGGCACTGCTTATCGGGGTGGATGGCTACCAGTTTGTGCGCGGGCTGCGCGGTTGCGTCAACGACATTCTGGCGATCCGCGATTTTCTCGTCAACAAGGCAGACTTCTCCGCCGCGAATGTGCGCCTGCTCCTGGCTCCCCCGCCGGGTACGGGCCTCCCAGCGAGCCTCGGTGCGGTCGAATCGCCCACCAAGGCGAACATCCGGCGCGCTTTTCAGGATCTGGCCGGGAGCAGCAAACCCGACGATCAGGTGGTCGTCTACTATTCCGGCCACGGCACCCGCCTCGCCAACCCGCAAAACGCCAGGGAGCAGATCGGCGCGATTGTGCCGGTAGACGCCCAACTCAACGGCACCAACTTCTACATCAACCGCGAGTTGAACGAGAGCATCGGACGCGTGGTCAGCACCGGCGCGGTGGTCACCGCCGTGTTCGACGCTTGCCACTCTGGCGGCATCGCCCGCGGCGACCTGGGGGACGGGATCGAAGGTGACGGCCCGGCGGTGCGCGAGATCACCATCGATCTGACGCCCGATGCCTGGGCTACGCTCCAGGCGGAGAACGGGCTGACGGCGGCGGACCTGGGCGGCGACGGCGACAACCGCGACCTGGCGGGCAGTGGCTGGGTGCCCAGCATCGCCCAGGCGCAAGACCTGGTCATCCTATCGGGCTGCCGCGATGTGGAAACCTCCCAGGAATATACCCCGCCCGGCGCGGCGCTCCGCCAGGGGGCGCTGACCTATTTCCTGCTCGACAGCCTGCGCGGTGTTGCCCCGGACACGGTGGGCGGGCTGCGCTGGGGCGATATTTACCCCAAGATCCGCAGCAACGTGAACACCGCCTTCTCGATCCAGACCCCCACCCTGGAGGGGCGGCTGGAGCGCCCGGTCTTCGGCGGGGCATGGCAGCCCTACGATCCCGGCTTCACCGTCACCCCGGCGGCGGATGGCACCCTCAGCCTGGACGGCGGCTCGATCCAGGGGCTAGATACCGGCGCGCAGGTGGCGCTCTACCCGCCGGGCACCGCCGACTTCCACGCC
>JBBSAN010000458.1:0-5982 GCA_038252265.1 Chloroflexia bacterium | reverse complement strand
CTATCTCCCATGGTAGTCTCCTTTACTGAAGTGCTTGCGGTGAGTCATTGGTCCCTGCCGGGGTCCGGCCTGGGCCGGGGTCCCTGGATGCACGCGATCGCCCGGCTTAGCTTTCGCTGGCTTGCGGGGCCGGGGCCGGGATGGGTGGCTCGGTCTTGGCCGGGGGCGTGGATTCCTCGGTCGGGGCCGGGGCGGGCGGGGGCACCGGGTCTACCTCCAGCGGCTCGTTATCGGCCATCGGGGGGGTATCGGGCGTGCGCTGGTGGGTGGTGACCACCAGCTTGCCGTCCTTGATCACGACCTCCACCCGGCCTACCTGCTTCCAGGCGGGGGTGAAGCTGGTCCGGGCGAGGGGGGCCAACACCTCCTCCTCGATGGTGCGCTGAATGTTGCGCGCCCCCATCTGCGGGGAAAACCCTTTGCGCACGATATAATCCAGTACCTCTTCGTTGTAGAAGAACTCGATCTGCTGGGTGGTGAAGCGCCGGTTGACGATCTGGGTCAGCTTGGCGCGGGCGATGTGGCGGGCGGCGTCGCGGGTGAGCGGGCGGAACAGGACCAGCTCGTCGATCCGGCTGAGCATCTCGGCGGGGAAGAACTGGCGTGCTTCGGTGAGTACGCTGGACGAGTCGAACGCTTTTTCCATGTCGGCGTTGCGGCTCGTCTCGGTCTGGAAGCCGATAACCCGCCCGCTGATCCGCTCGGCCCCGGCGTTCGAGGTGATGATCACGGTGGCATCGCTGAAGTAGATGGTGCGGCCCCGCGCATCGGTCAGGCGGCCCTCGTCAAACACCTGCAAGAAGAGGTTGATCACCGACGGGTGGGCCTTCTCCAGTTCGTCCAGCAAGATCAGGCTGAAGGGGTGCGTGCGGACCGCCTCGGTCAGTTGCCCACCCTCGTCGTAGCCGACGTAGCCGGGGGGCGACCCGATCAGGCGGCTGACGCTGTGCGGTTCGCTGAACTCGGTCATGTCGAAGCGGATAATGCGATCCTGGTCGCCAAAGAGGAAGTCGGCCACTGCCTTCGCCAGTTCGGTTTTGCCCACGCCCACCGGCCCCAGGAAGAGGAACACCCCATCGGGCCGCTGCGGGTTGATGTCGAGATGGCGCTTCGCCAGGCGCAGCGCGTTCGCCACCGAGGTAATCGCCTCTTCCTGCCCGAAGACCCGCTCGCCCAGGATCTTCTCCATGTCGAGGAACCGTTCGGCCAGTTCGGGGCTGTCTTCGAAGCGGTCCAGCGGGATGCCGGTCAGTTCCGACACGACCGACAGGAGGTTCGAGTCGGTCACCGTGATCCGGGGGTCGGGGGTGTCCGGCGGGAGCGGGGTGGCCGGGAGGGCGTCCAGCAGCGCCCGCGCCGACGCCAGTTGCAGCAAGTCAATCGCCTTATCGGGGAAATAGCGGTTGCGCAGGTAGACCCGCCCGAACTCCACCGTCTTTTGCAGCACTTCGTCGGGGATGGTCGCGTTGTAGTGCGCCTCGTAGCGCGGGCGCAGCGTGCGCAGGATGTGCAAGGTGGCTTCGGGACTCGGCTCTTCGACGGTCAACGGCTGGAAACGGCGCTCCAATGCCCCGTCGCGCTCGATATAGCGCCGGTATTCGGTCAGCGTGGTCGCGCCGATGACGCTGAAGTCGCCCCGCGCCAGGTAAGGCTTGAGCACGTTTGCCAGGTCGCCGCCGCCCTCGTTGTCGCCTGCCCCGATCATCGTGTGTAATTCGTCAATAAAGAGGATGGCCCGGCTCTTCTGCGTCTCGTCCAGCACGCCCTTGAGCCGTTCCTCGAACTCGCCCCGGTACTTGGTGCCCGCGACCAGGGCATTGAGGTCGAGCGCGACCACGCGCCGCCCGCGCAGCGGGGGCGGTACCGAGCCGGAGGCAACCCGTTGGGCCAGCCCCTCGACAATCGCCGTCTTGCCCACGCCCGGCTCCCCGACCAGGGCCGGGTTGTTCTTGGTGATTTTGCACAGCACTTCGATCATCGCTCGCACTTCGCGCTCGCGCCCGATCACCGGGCCGAGCAACCCTTCGTGAGCCATCGCCGTCAAATCGCGGCTGTACTTATCGAGGTTGGGGGTACGTACCGGCGTGGCCGGGGGCACAGGGATGGGCAGCACCGGCGCGGCCACCAGCGGCAGCACGGCCAGCTTTTCGGCGGCGGCGCGTTGCCAGCGGGCCACGTCTACGCCTGCCGCTGTGAAATGCCCGCTCAGGATCGCATCGTTCTGCACTTCGCCCAGCACGGCCACCAGCAAGTGGAGCGGCAGCACCACGGCATCGCGCCGCTCGGTCATCAGCACATCGGCCTGCTTGACGGCGGCCACGGCTCCGCCGGTGGCACTCAGGCGCGCCGTGGCTTCTGCCGTGCCGGTGCTCAGCGCCCTGCGCACCGCCTGGCCCAGCCCCTCGGCGGTGGGGACGGTTGCGCCCCCCTCCGGGGCCGTGTAGATGGTGGTGAACAGGGTCGGGTTGGTTTGCAGCAGGCCCAGCACCAGGTGCTCCAGGCCCAGGTAGTCGTGTTTCAGGCTGTGGGCAATCGCGGTAGCGGCATCCACGCTCGCTTTCGCCTCGGGGGCGAAGTGGGTAAACATAGAGGCGGTCTGTCTTTCGTGGCTAGATTTCTGGGCCGGGGCCACGCGCATTGCGTCGCCCTGTCGTCTCCCGGCAGCCGTTGTCGCTGAAAATGAGGCTCCACCCATTGTACCCCAGGCCCGAAACTCTGTCAAACCTGGGGGAGAAATCAGAAATCAGAAATCAGACGTCAGATTTTCAGAAGTGGGGAAGATATGTTCGCCCAGACTACAGTCGATCCGTACACCCGTGACTTCTGGCTTCTAATTTCTGACTTCTAATTTCTATACCCTACCGCAGCCCGGCGAACAGGTCGGTTTCGCGGGTGCGCCCGCCGTTGACCAGGCTGTAGGCCCGGTAGTAGCGTTGCTGGCCCCATAACACCGCTTGCTGGTCCTCCGGCACCTGCTGCAAGCGGGCATACTCGGAAAGCTGACTCTGGTGGCAGGTTACCGCCTGCCAGACCTGCGCCGCGTAGGCGCGGGTGTCGATCTCGGTCGTCGCGGCCCACTCCTCCCAGGGCACAGCGTGGCGACCGACGCCATCAACGGTCATAACCAACTCACCGAACACCGACTCGTAGATGGTCATCAACTCGCGCCCATCGGCCATATAGTACAGCTTCGCCACCCGGTGGGCCGGGGCGGCGAGGGAGGCCGGGTAGGTGGGGTCGGCGGCGGCGACCAGCGCGGCGGTGGTGAACTGGCAGATGGCGATGTGATCCGGGTGGCCGTAGGCCCCGTTGGGATCGAAGGTGACGACCATCTGGGGCCGGATGCGCCGGATGTGGGCCACCAGTTCGGCAGTGATCGTCGCCGGGTCGGCCTGATCCAGGTCACCATCAATGTAGTCCAGCAGCACCACTTCCCGGAGGCCCAGCACGGCGGCTGCCGCCCGCAACTCGGCTTCGCGGATCTGGCCCAGCGCCTGGAGGCCGGGGTTCGCCTTGGCGGCCCCGGGCCAGCCGCGTTCGCCCCGCGTGGCCGTGATCAGGTAGGTGGCGACTCCTTCGGCGGCATAACGGGCCAGGATGCCGCCCATGCCCAACGACTCGTCGTCGGGGTGGGCCAGCACACACAACAGCTTGAGCGGGTCGGGCATCGGGGTTCTCCTTGGGGCAGATCGACCAGCGCTAGCGGACCATAATGGGGGTGGTTGGCGGGTACAGCGGGGAGCCGCGCTCAAAGGGCGGGGAGGGGAGGGGTAGACAATCCCAGGCGGCAACCGTGCGCCCATTGTAGCACCGCCCTGGCGGGGTGTCAACCGTTCGCAATCTCCCTGTGGGCACGGCTGTTGCCCAGCCCAACCCGGTCATCCTGAGCGTAGCGAAGGATCTTGTTGGGGCTACCCGATCGTCCGGGAAGATCGGGATCGGGGCCTCGGCACCGTTGACCGCCGACAAGATCCTTCGCTACGCTCAGGATGACCGGGTGAGGTCGGCCCGCACCGAACAACTTTGCAACAGCCTTGGCCTGGCTTTGGGCTTCGCCCGGTTGTGCTCCGGCGCAGCTCGCGCTATACTGCTATGGAGATGGGGACACCGGGATCGGACGATTTAGCCGTGCCCCGCAACTGGGGCGGTCCCTTTTCGTTCCATGTTGCAGCAATCGACGACACGGATCGAGAGGAGTAGCCGGATGGACAGTGAACATGGCGAACATGGATATGAATCAGGGGGCAACCCACAAACCGCGCCGACCCGCGCCGGGGAGGGCGGCTACGAGCGCGGCGCGCACGACCTGCCGGAAGAGGTGGGACGGCGCGGCGAGCCGGAGCACCCCGGCACCGAAGGCCAGGCCGCCGAAGATCTGGAAGATTTGATGGGCCGGTCGGCCATCGACCCCGATGATGTGTTGAGCCTGGACCCGGATTTGCTGGTCGATTCGGATGAGCCGGACTTCATGGACGACGCAGGCACCACCGACGTAATGCTGGCGGTGGAGGAGGGCCTGACCTATATTCCGCCGATCGACCCGGTGCTCATGCCCGACGACGGGGCCGACGGGGATCTCGAAGTGGTGGGCGGATTCGCTACCGACTCGCTGGAAGGGCCGCTGGATCAGGACCAGGTGCCCGCCCGCGTGCGCCGTAATGATGACGAATTGGCCGAGGCGGTCACCCGTGCCCTCCGCGCCGATGGCTATACCACCGACCTGCTGATTGATGTCGAAGTCGAGGACGGCGTGGTCTACCTGCGGGGGCAAGTCGCCTCGCTGGAGGATATCGAGCAGGCCGAAGACGTAGCCGGGCGCGTGCCGGGCGTCGAGGATGTCGAAGAAGAGCTAGAGATCGTATAATAGAGGTGGCGCGGGCGCGGCCCACCCGGCCCGCGCCGCCTTTCGCCCACAGCCAAATTCCCCCTGAAAAGGTATACCCCCTGATATGTTAACCACTGAAGCTGCGCCCACCCGGCGCAGCCCGATCCGGCTGCCCGCCGACGCTGTTGTGGATCTCCACATGCATAGCCCCGTCAGCGACGGGCACTGGACGGTCAAGACCCTGCCGCCTGCCGCCCACGATCTGGGCCTGCGGATCGTGGCGCTCACCGACCACGACGACACGGCGGGCGTGGCCGACATGGCCCAGGCCTGCGCGGCCTATGGCATCCACCTGATCCCCGCCGTCGAAGTCAGCACCCACTTCCAGAGCATCGGCTTCCACCTGTTGCTCTATGGCATCGACATTCATAACCCCGAACTCCAGGCCCGCTTCGACAATGCCCGCGCCCTCTATGATTGGATGGTGCGCGACGCAATGGGCAAGCTGGCCGCACGGGGCAAGCCGCTGGACCCGGAGCGGTCGCCGCAACTGGGGGCCAGCCAGGGCCTGAAGCTCTATCATCTGGTCGATGCCCTGGTCACGCACGGTTATGCCGCCAACATGAGCCAGGCCTATGGCCTCTGCATGGAAGTGGGCGCGTCGTACTGCTGGAGCCTGCCGATGGAGGAAGCCATCGCGATCGGGCACGCGGCGGGCGGCGTGGCGGTGATCGCGCACCCCCGGCGGGCCGAACCCGGTTTCACGGTGCCGACCGCCGCCGTCCTGGATGGGATGGTCGCCGCCGGGCTGGATGGGGTGGAGGTGTTCCACTCCTACCACCGCGCCCCCGATGTCGCCTTCCTCCTGCAATACGCCGAGTCGCGCAGCCTCCTCATCGGCTGCGGCTCCGACTCGCACGGCCCCGGCCCCAGTCCGCGCCCCCTCACCGCCTGGCCCGCCGCCCGCTGCCGGGCGCTCCTGGCCCGTTGTGGGGTGCTGGTGGAGGCGTGAGGCGTGAAACGGGAGGCGTGAGGCGTGAGGTGTAGTTTAGTCCCGGAGGGACGACAGAGAATAGCTCATAGCGCAAGCTATGGGTAAAGGCCGCCCATGAACAAAGCCCCAGAGGGGCGACAGAACGCCGGACTGGCCTGCTTCT
>JBBSAN010000457.1:0-5998 GCA_038252265.1 Chloroflexia bacterium | reverse complement strand
TCCGGCATCACTGCGGTCGGGCCGCCATGCGTATCCAGGATCGTAGGGAACGGCCCCGCGCCCGCCGGCACCCCCAGCCAGCCCTGGATCGCCTGCCCATCCGTCGAAGGGAACGTGATCGAGCGCCAGGCATGGCCGGGCGGCACCGCGCCCGCCGTCAGGATCGTCCGCTGGAGGGTGCCGGTCTCGCGGTCCAGCGCGATCAGGCTGGGCGGATTGGTCGCGTTTTGCCACTGGGCAAAGATCGTCCCGTCGGGGCCGAAGTAGGTGCCGCCCTCGGCAGCGCGGGTGAACGTGCCGGACGGATGCGCCAGGCGGCGCAGCCGGGCCGTGGCGAGATCGTAAATATAGAGTTGCTGGACGGCCTGATGGATCTGGCAAAGCAAGAGATCGGTGCCATCGGGCGACCAATCCAGGGGCACGACCTCACCACCCAGCGAACCGAGATCCAGGTCGGTACGCTCGCCCGTGCGCGGATTCCAGATCAGGGGGCGCACGTCGCCGGTGCGGTTGGTCGTCGCCAGCAAGCGCCCATCACCCGGCAGCGGCGCAAACATGACCGGTTCCACGCTGCTGGCTGGCCCATCCTCCAATTCGCCCAGCACCGCCCCGCTCGTGGGGTCCAGGGCGAGAATGCTGAAATGGAGGTTCCCGGCCCGCGCGCTGGAGGCGAACACCACCACATCACCCGCGTAGGACAGGACCGGGTTCTGGCTCAGGTTGGTGCTCTGGTGTAGGTGGCGGGGCGGGCCGGGTGAGGCACCCACCGGCAGATCCAGGGCATAGAGATGGAAGCCGGACGAATCGGCCAGAATGAAGGTCCCCCGCAGCCCATCCCTCGCCAGGCTGAACCTCCAGGCCGCATAGGGGGGCAAGCTGGAGGTGATATCTTCGGCGGGGCCGCCCGTAAAGGGCACCCGCACGAAATGCCCGATTTCGTCACCCTGGTGATCATGCAGGTAATAGACATACTGCCCGTCCGGCGACAGGACGCCGCCCGACTTGCCGGTCGGCGGGTCGGTGAGTTGGGTGAGCTGGCCGGTGGGCACGTCCCAGGCATACAATTGGTAAACCCCGGACTGATTGCCGATGGCTAGCCCACGGGTGGGAACCTGGGCCGCGATCTGGGTGCGGGTAATCACGGGCACCTGAAAGCGCTGCTTCCAGGGCGTGGTCTCTTCGGTCGGTAGCGCCTCTAGCATCGGGTGAACTCCTTACTGCGGGACCCGCCTCCGATGGGGCGGGCAAAACACAGAAGGCACTCAACAGCGCAAAGCCGGAGTGCCTTCTAGCGAGCCGTGGGGCCACAGGTGTTTAGGGCTTCGGCGTGGCGGTGGGGGCCACACCCGGCGTGGCCGTCGGCGTCGCGCCGGGCACATCCTTGCCGGTGCCGGTCACAAAGGTGTTGTGGGACGGGAGGTAGTCGTTCTTGATCACCCAGTGGTCGAGGGTGTTGCCGTCTTTGTCGAGGACCGTGCGCTCGATGGTGCTGGTGAAGCCGTCCTGCGCATGTTCGACCTGTACCTGACGGCCTGCGGGCAGCTTGTCGCTGGTCTCCTGGCGAGGGGTCTGGTCAGTCTTGATCACGTTGGTGATGATCGGGTCCTTGACCTGGATCTGCCAGTTGGGGTTGGTGCCGAAGAGTTGCACGGTCAGCGTCTTCGTGTCGCCCTTGGCGCGGATCAGGAGCCAGTTGCCGGTGGTGTTTTTGAACTGGAAGTCGGACCAGGGCGGGCTGATCGTCGCGTCCAGCCCCTGCATCCCATCGGGCTTCTGGCCGTAGGTGCTGATCCAGTAGCTGTGGTGGTGGTACTCGGTCACCGGCAGGCCCGACCAGAACACGCCATGATAGAGGGTGGTCGCCACCTGGCAGATGCCGCCCGCCTCCGAGGGGATCGTAGTCGCGTTGCCCGCGTCCACCAGGATCGCCCAGCCCATCTTGAACCCGGCTTCGAGCGTGAGGTCGCCCAACGCGTCGTTGAGGCTGAAGGTAGCACCGGGGGCGATATACCAGCCGTCGAGCTTGGATGCGCCAAAGGTCACATTCCAGTTCCGCTCCGGCGACGAGTACCGGTAGTCGGTGGAGCCGGAGGCCAGTTGATCGGGCGTCTGGATGGTGGTGGTATCGACCAGAGTCGAGGTCGGGTGGGTGACATGCGAGACCAGATCGGTTTCGGTTTGCCCGGCCAGAACGGCAGACTTCAGGCTCGCCGCCGTGCCCGCCACATCGACCTGGAGGCCGTCAGTCGGCTGCTGCACCGCCGTGATCTGGTCACTGACCCGCCGGTAGAGGGCTTCCTGCGCGGGCACATTCACACTCTTGGCAATGGCCTGCGCCAGGCGGGTCATGTCGGTATCTTCGAGCCGCACCGTGTAGTTCCCCGGATCCGCCTCGCTGCCCGGCGTGAGATAGATAAACAGGGCCATCCGGTCGCCGTCGACATGGTAGCTCTGGCTGCCGTAATGGAGGGTGATCCCCACCTTCATCAAATGGTCGAGCTTGTCCTTGAGCGGCTGTAGCTCGGTCGCCTGCACCTTGGCCGGGGTTTCGACCACGGCCAGTTGCACGGTGCGCCCGGTCCCGCTGATCAGCGCCGCCGCCTGCGTCCGGCGCAACGAGGTGTCCACATCCAGATCGCGGGCGCTCACGTCGGGGGTGAGGTTGACGACCGTCTGAAAGTCGGGCAAATCCAGGCGGGCATTCACGGACTTGCGGGCGATATCGGCAGCCATATTCTGCAACTGGGCGCGCAGCTTGGCTTCGTCCAACTGCTCGGCCACGATCGCCTTGCCCGCCGCGTCCTTGCTGATCACAACCATGTCGCGCAGTGCGGCGCTATCAATCGTCCAGGTCTTGACCTGCCCGTCCAGCGTGGCGGTGAAGGCCAGCGGCTGATCGCTCAGGCGATGGGCCAGTGCGGCGGTTTCGGCCAGGTCGTTATCAGCCACCTTGGGCGGGATCGCAGAGACGGCCACCTGGGCGGTGCTAAAGGGATAATGGTCGGTCGCGGCGGTGATCGCCTGCCAGGTGGCCGCTTCGTCCAGTTGGCGACCCTCTGACGAGGTCCGCACGACCACCCCGTCTGCCGAGGGGTCCAATTGAGCGTCGATGGGAGCCACCGCCAGGGCCGTCTTCAGCGTTGCCAGCACGGGGGCCACCGGGGCCTGATCATGGGTAAAGACGAGCGCCACCGGGGTCGCTGCGGCGGTGCCGTTCCGCCCGGCAGCATAGGCCGCCTGGGTCACGGCCCCGGTGTCGAGGGCCAGGCCCAGGGCGCGGGCCGGGTAGGTCCAGACCCGGTCACCCAGTCGCAAAGTGACCGGCGTGTCCAGCACCCCGGCGAAATGATCGCGGATAGCAGCCTCCGCTTCCGGGCGCGTCATCCCTCCGACCGCGAGATCGTCAACACGAACCTGGGCCTGAATGCGGGTCGATTCATCCGCCCATTTCGCGGCCAACAGGCCCCCGGCGATCAGCAGCACCGCCACCGCCCCCACGATCAAGCCTAACCGCCAGCGCAGCAGGTTCCGCAGGGGGGAGGGTCGGGTATCGGTCAAGGTTTGCGTCGCCATTAAAGTATCGATCTCCCTGGAAAATGCGGTGGCCGCCGCACGCGAAATCACAAAGATTATATAAATATAACGGTGTATGGCCCTGATTCGTTCCGCCTGGTGAACCGTTGGGCTTGCTAAATCTTGCGTCTATCATACCGGATATGTCGCGTGTTTGCAAGCGGGTTGACCACAAATCAGGCGTCAATCAGCAGTAAACGGGCGGCAATTCCGGCGTATTTATCGGCAAAACACACAGCAATGCGGGGCACCCTCACAGTGCCCCGCACAGTTAGCCTACAGCACGACAGGCCGCCTATTGCTGCTGCGCCTCGGCCAGCAATTGCTGGATCACCTGCTCGCCCTGGTCATACGCCCCTTCCCCGATGTGGGTGTAGCGGACGTGGCCTTTGGCGTCGATGAAGTAGAACATCGGCCAATAGCTGTTTTTGTAGGCCTGCCAGGTCTTGTAATTGTTGTCCTGCACCACCGGATATTTGATCCCCCGGTCGCGGATGGCGTTCGCTACGTTGGCCGAGTCGCGTTCATAGGCGAATTCGGGCGAGTGTACCCCCAGGATGACCAACCCCTGCGCGGCGTACTTGTCGTACCACGCCTTAACGTAGGGCAGCGTGTTGTTGCAGTTATAGCAGCCGAACGTCCAGAAGTTGACGACGACGACCTTGCCACGCAGCGCCTTCAGCGAGGTTGCCGGGCTGTTGAACCACTTGCCTGTCCCTACCAGTTCCGCCGCCGGACCCAGGTCGGGTAGCCGGGGGCGCGGCGTGGGGACCGGGGTGCTGCGGGTCGGCGGGCGGATCGCCTGGGGCATCTCGGCGGGCGGGAGGGCCGGGAATTGGACCGGAGCCGCCAGCCCGGCAACCTTGCCCGGCGCGCTCGCTCCCTTCGCCTCGGCCAGCAATTGCCGGATCACCTGCTCGCTCTCGTCATACGCCCCTTCCCCGATGTGAGTGTGGCGGATATGGCCGTTCGCGTCGATGAAATAGAACATCGGCCAGTAGTTGTTCTTGTACGCGCTCCAGGTCTTATAGTCGTTGTCCTGCACCACGGGGAAGGTGATGCCCTTTTCCTTGATCGCGTCGGCCACATTGGCGGCCTCGTGCTCGTAGGCGAACTCGGGGGTATGCACTCCCAGGATGACCAACCCCTGCGCGGCGTACTTGTCATACCAGGCCTTGACGTAGGGCAGCGTGTTGTTACAGTTGTAGCAGGCGAACGTCCAGAAGTCCACGATCACGACCTTGCCCCGCAGCGCGGCGATGGTCGTCGGCTCCGAATTAAACCACTGGCCGGTGCCGACCAGTTCCGGGGCCGCGCCCATATCGGGCAGGTTCAAGTGCGGAACTGCGGCAACAGGCACCGGGGTGGCGGTGGGCGGAACAGGAGTATCTTTCGGCATAGCAGGAGGTACCTCGGCCACCAGGGGCGTGAAATCGGCAGCCCCGGCAGCAGCCCCGTCGGCGGATTGCCCGCGCAGGGTGTCTAATTCCTGGTTGACCGCCGCCTGGTTTTCAATCGCGGTCAGGTTGGCGGTCCAGTCGCCGGGCAGGTAGCTCCCGGCCACGGTCTGGAGCCGCAGGTCTTGCCCGGTGGCGATGAACCCGCAGGTGACGAGCATCAGCGCGCCCAAAAGCTGGGGTACCCGCGCCCCGGCCCGGCCCAGCCGCCCGCGCAGCCGCGCCGCCAACGCCCGCCCGCCATAGGCCACCGCCAGCAGGGGGATGCCTGCGCCGGTCGCGTAGGCCACGGTGATCGCGGCCATCAACGGGGTCACACCCTGCGTCGCCGCCAGGACGATCACGCTCGCCATGATCGGGCCGACGCAGGGTGCCCAGACGAGGCCCAGCGTGGCCCCCAGCACCAGCCCCCCGGCCAGCCCGCTCCCGCCGCGCCCCGCGCCGACACTCGCCAGCCGCCCGAACAGCGGTTCCAGCCGTGCGCCGAAGGCCGGGATCAGCAGCGCCAGGCCGAACAGCGCCAGCATGACGACTGCGATCCAGCGCAACGCGCCATCGGGAATACCCAGGGCGGCCACCAGCGCGGTCAGGGTCAGGGTGAAGAAGCTGAAGCTGGCGATCAGGCCAAGCACTACACCCAGTGGTCGCCCTTTACCGCCGTTGCTCCCCGTCGCCAGCACCAGCGGCACCAGCGGCAGGATACACGGCGACAGGATCGTCACCAGCCCGGCGAGAAACGCGAACGCGATCAGGATCATAACCTCTCCTCTACTGTAACAGCCCCACGACTTGGAATGAGGGCGGTTTGCGGCATGTTACACAGTGTACGAAGCGGGGTGCGAATCCGATCTCTTGGGTCAGGATTCGAGGATGCGGGGTAAGAGGAGCACCGGGGATGCGGGCAGGCATGTCCAACAAATTACAGGCGGTTACGGCTCGTCGCCCACCTCCAGCATGTCGTGGATTTC
>JBBSAN010000456.1:0-6002 GCA_038252265.1 Chloroflexia bacterium | reverse complement strand
GTACTGGAACCAGTACGGCGGGCTGAGCCAGTTCGGGTTCCCGCTCTCGGAGCAGTTCACGGAAGTGAGCAAGGACGATCCGAGCAAGAGCTACACGGTGCAATACTTCGAGCGGCAGCGGTTCGAGCTGCACCCGGAGAACGCCGGGACGCAGTTCGAAGTGCTGTTGGGCCGCCTCGGTGCCGAGCAGAAGGATCAGACCGCCGACGGGACGATGACCTACAAGGCGGAGACGGGCACGACAGCAGATGTGGTCCGCATCGGGATGAGCCAGGAGCCGGACAGCCTGTTCAGCGCCACCAGCACCCTGTATGTCACTGCGGTCGTCCTCGGCCCGGTCGAGAACGGCCTCGTGGCCCGCGATGACAAGGCCCAGTATCATGGTGACCTGGCCTACTTCTTCCCGACCGTGGACAACGGCGGTGCCTTCTATACGGGTCAGGGCAGGGACAAGCGCCTGGTTGTCAAGTACAAGCTCAAGCGTGGCGTGAAGTGGTCGGACGGCGTTGCCTTCGACAGCAACGACGTCGTCTTTGGCTTCCGCGTGATCATGGACCCGGATGTGCAGGTCGGCAGCCGCTCGGTCCAGCAGAAGATCGCCAATATCGACAACCCGGATGCCTACACGGTCATCGTCAACTACATGAGCGCCAACGAGGCCTCCGTCGCCTATAATAAGGATAAGGAAGGCCTCGCGCAGCTGAAGGACTTTGTTGACGCTGGCACCCCGGTCGTGGATGCCCTCTACAACAAGAATCCCACCGGCCCGGTGTACCCGCAGCACATCCTCAAGGCGTTTGAGGGGCACTTCGGGGACATCGTCAGCAGCGACTTCGCCCGCAAGCCGGTCGGCACCGGCCCCTACATGGTCAAGGAATGGATCCCGGGCGTGAGCATCACCCTGGTCGCCAACCCCAACTATAGCGTGCAGGACGAGAAGCCCCGCATCGCGACGCTGCAATTCAAGATCATCGCCGATACCAACCAGCTGCTCGCGCAGCTCAAGACCGGCGATATTGACGTCGGCACCTCCGATGCGCTGAGCCTGAACCAGGCCCCCGAGCTGGACAAGCTGGGTGACTCCGGCTCCAAGGCCTACTTCACCCCCGCCGCGACGTGGGAGCACGTAGACTTCAACCTGGACCGCGCCGTCTTCCAGGACGTCCGCGTCCGCCAGGCCATCGCCTACGGCATCAACCGCAAGGATATCGTGGACAAGGTCCTCTTCGGCAAGAGCGTTCAGATGGACACCTGGGTCGTGCCGCTCAGCCCGTTCTCGATGATGAACGACAACATGAAGAGCTATCTGACCAAGTTCCCGATCACCAAGTACGACTACAATCCTGACAAGGCCAAGCAACTGCTCGACGCGGCGGGCTGGACCGTCGGGGGCGATGGCATCCGCACCAAGGGCGGCACTCGGCTCGCCTTCAAGTGGACCACCACCGCCGCCAACAAGCAGCGCGAAGCGGTCACCCAGATCGCGCAGCAGAACCTGAAAGCCATCGGCATGGACGTGACGCTGGAATACATCCCGGCGCAGCAGTTCTTCGCTGATGACGGCACGGTCTACCACCGCCTGGGCGACGCGATGGAATTTGCCTGGGTAGGCGACATCGATCCGGGCGGATACGAGCTGATGCACAGCAGCCAGATCCCCACGGACGCCAACAACTTCTCGGGTCAGAACATCCCCGGCTGGAAGAATGCCAAGAATGATGCGCTGATCAAGGCTGCCGTCAACTCGATCTCCAACAAGGAGCGCGAGCCGGCCTACGCCGAGCAGCAGAGCATTTGGAGCCAGGAAGTCCCGCAGATCGCCCTCTTCGTCCGCCCGAACATCGCGGCGGCCAAGCTGGGTCTGGCGAACTTCCGCCCGGCGAACACCAATACTCCTGAGACCTGGAATGCGCAGGAATGGTTCCTGAAGAAGTGAGCTAATCGCGACCGGAGAGGGTAGGACGGCTTCGCCAACCTGCCTTCTCCGCCGGGGTTCGCTTCGGTGCCGGCCTACCCGTTTGGGTGGGTCGGCACTGTGTTTATCCCCGCCAGCGCCACCCCGGCCTGGCGGGATTGCGGGCGCGGTGCTAAAGAGAAATGGCAGTGCTTGCGTCAAAGTATATGCTAGCCAATGAGGGTGCAGGCACCCCGTCGCAGACGCCCGAGGGCGTGCAGTGGGTCGCAATGCTAGTGGTGGAAGCCGCCTGGCCCGCTGACTTTTCCCCGAAAGAGAGTACCGCACGGCATGTTGAACGCACCGACCAAGCGGACCAACCCGCTTATTGTCATTGTCATGGGCATTGGCTTTGTGATCCTGATGATCTGGCTCGTCACGGCGGGACTGAGTGGCGACCTGCGCTGGTTCTTGCCCGGCGTCAGCCAGCACCCCCGCGAGTTGATCATCTGGGACCGGGGCGAAACGGTGGCGATCCATCCCGGCGACCCGGAGTATGCCGCGATTACCACCGCGCTGGAGCAGGCGATCGTCAGCATTTACGGCTCGTCGGATTACGGGCCATCGGCAGCGACGGTCAACGACTACCGCCACAGCTTCTCCATGGAAGTCTTTTATGAGGCTCCCTTGCAGATTCATAATCGCTTTAACCTGGGCCGCCCGACCCAACTGATGATCCCGCTGACCGAGAGCGGCTATAAAGAGGGTCGCTTCTTTATCGGGTCCGATGGGGCCTACTGGGCTGCCGGGCCACTGGTGCATGGCCTACCGGCGGTACGCGAGGCCATCACCACGGTCCTGACCGCGCGGGGAATGCAGCCGCCGCCAGACGGCTTTATGGTTGAGAACCCGACCACTCCCCCGACGACAGCCGCCACCAGTGGCGTCCCGCCCACGATCACGCCGTTTAACTACCGGCCTCCGCTGGGCGCGCTGGACACCTACGAGAAGCTGACCACCACGATCCTCCCGCCGCGTGACCTCTATTCACTCACCCAACGGCTCACGCTCAAATCGCAGGCACCGGTGCCCCATATCGTGAATGCGACTCCCCCGCATTATACAGTGGGCGACCGCCAGGTCTTCTCGATCAGCAACGTGCAAACCAAGAGCTACTACACGCTGACTGCCGAACTCAAGGAAGTGACCGCTCATGCCTACTGGTACGTGGCGGACGGTTATGACGTAACCGCGGCGGCCCTCCAAAAGTCGGCGCAAACCTTCGAGACGAAGACGTATCCCACCAACCGGGCCAACTTCGGCCAGGAACCCTCGCCCGGCATTGATAATGACCCGCACATCACCATCATCAACGCGCCCATCCCCGGCGTCGGCGGCTACTTCTCCTCGGCAGATCAGTATCCCAAGCAGATCAACCCGTTCAGCAACGAGCGCAAGATGATCTATATCGCCACCCTGCCGGGCGGCAGCTACTATGACGCAACCCTCGCCCACGAGTTCCAGCACATGATCCACTGGAATGTCCATCCCAACCAGGATGTGTGGATCAACGAGGGCATGGCCGAACTGGCGATGGCCCTGAACGGGTTCTCCTCCGGCGGGCCGGAGGTCATGTTCCGCAACGACCCGGATACGCAGTTGAACGACTGGGCCGACTCACCGGACAAGTCGATCGCCCATTATGGCGCGGCCTACCTGTTCATGCAGTACGTCTACCAGCAGTATGGCGGCGGCAAGGCCATCGCGGCGATCCTCAACGCCCCGACCGGCGACACCCAGGCGATCAGCGACGGGATGGCCGCGATTGGCGAGAGCGACCGCTTCCCGCAGGTATTCCAGAACTGGGTGCTGGCGAATGTCCTGGACTCGAAGAATCCGGGGGGGCGTTATGAGTATCCGAAGCTGGATGTACAGGTGGTCCCCAGCGCGCATATTGACGCGCTGCCCGGCCACGTTGACGACATGGTCCACCAGCAAGGGGCCGATTACATCGAACTGGATGCCAGCGCGGCCACCGGTGCCCCGGTCACGGTCAATTTCGCGGGCAACGAGCGTGCCCCGGTGCTGAGCAGCACGCCGATCAACGGCAACGGCTTCTGGTACAGCAACAAAGCCGACGTCCTGGACAGCCGGATGACCCACTCGTTCGACCTGCGCGGCAAGTCGGGGCCGCTGACGCTAAACTTCGCCCTCTGGTACGACATCGAGAGCGACTTTGATTATGGCTACGTGATGGCCTCCACCGATGCGGGCGTTTCGTGGCAAACGCTGAAGGGCAAGTACACCACCGACACCAACCCGAACGGTACCAACCTGGGCAGCGGCTACACCGGGGTCAGCAACTCCAACGGCGCCACGGCGACCTGGCTTCAGGAGAGCATGGACCTGTCCCCCTATGCGGGCAAGGAGTTGCTGCTGCGCTTCGAGTATGTCACCGATGATGGCTACAACGCGCAGGGATTGGCCGTGGACGATATTCGCATCCCCCAGCTTGATTATCTGGAGACCGGGGAAACCGCTGACCTGGGCGGCTGGACGATGGACGGCTTTGTTCATATCGGCAATGAGATCCCGCAAAACTTCTATGTCGGGGTGATCACCTTCGACAAGGATGACAAGCCGACGGTGCTCCCGGTCACGCTGGACGACAAGAACCACGGCACGCTGACCATTCCCGGCTTCGGCACCGATGTGCGCCGCGCTACCGTCGTCATCGCCGCGATGGCCCCGCGCACCATCCAGCAGGCGCATTACACCCTGGATGTGATCGCCGGGCCGCCGAAATAAGACGTGAAAAGTTAGAAATCAGAAGTCAGAAGTCAGAAATAGCTGCCTGTCCTTGTGTTTGAGGGCGGGCAGTTGTTTTAGCGAGCGCGTCAGGCGCTGCCACGTCCACCTCTGTCATCCTGAGCTGGCCTGCCCCGACCGTCTTTGCAGCAGCGTTGTGCGCGCCCTATTACGGATGTGGACGCTTGGCGGGAATCGCGCTATAATAACAGGCGTGTACAGGGTATCGCCCTGTGCGGACGCTCCGTCCTTTCAGAACGCCGGAAATTTGAGAACGCTTGCTGACTTCTGACTTCTGATTTCTAATTTCTCACTTCTCATTTCTCAAAGAGGAGAGGCTCAGTGAATATACACGAATATCAGGCCAAGGAAATCCTGGCCCGCCACGGGGTACCGGTGAACGCGGGCGAAGTGGCCGACACGCCGGAAGAGGCGCGGGCCATCGCCGCGCGCATCGGCAAGATGGTCGTGGTCAAGGCGCAGGTGCTCGTCGGCGGGCGCGGCAAGGCCGGGGGGGTCAAGCTGGCGAAAACGCCCGACGAGGCGTATGAAAAGGCCAAAGCGATCCTCGGCATGGATATCAAGGGGATCACTGTCCAGCGGGTGCTGGTGGCCGAAGCCGCCGACATCGCCCAGGAATATTACTTCAGCGTGGTCCTCGACCGGGTCAGCCACAAGCCGATCTATATGGCGAGCGCGGCGGGCGGCATGGAGATCGAGGAAGTAGCGAAGACCACCCCCGAACTAATCTTGCGCGTGCCGGTCGATCCGTTGATCGGCTTTGCCGAGTACCAGGCGCGGCAGATCGCCTTCGACATGGGTATGCCCGCCGACCTGGTCGAGCAATTCGTGCGCGTGGCGCACGGGCTGTATGATGCGTTTATCGCTTCTGACGCCTCGCTGGCCGAGATTAATCCCCTGGTGCGGACCCCCGACAACCAGTTGCTGGCGATTGACGCCAAGGTCAGCCTGGACGACAACGCCCTCTACCGCCACCCCGAACTGGAAGCGTTGCGCGACCCGAACGAGGACGAACCGGCGGAGCGCGAGGCCCGTGAAGTGGGCCTCTCCTATGTCAAACTGGACGGCACCATCGGCTGCATGGTCAACGGGGCCGGGCTAGCGATGGCGACGATGGACGCGGTGAAGCAGCATGGTGGCGACCCGGCCAACTTCCTCGACGTGGGCGGCGGGGCCAACGAGCAGCGCGTGACCACGGCGATGCGCCTGATCCTGAGCGACCCGAAAGTGATCGCGGTGTTGATCAACCTCTTCGGCGGCATCACGCGGGGCGATGTGG
>JBBSAN010000455.1:0-6007 GCA_038252265.1 Chloroflexia bacterium | reverse complement strand
TGCGCCGGTTGGGCCGTATTAGGCATAAGATGATTTTGGATTTTGGATTTTGGATTTTGGATCCTGGATCAGCGGGACAGTCCCGTGAACGATCCAACATCTAAAAGCTAAAATCTAAAATCAGGTGAGTTTGATATCGAACAAACCAGCCAGGATACTCCGCAGGCGCTCCGGCGCAATATTGCTGACCAGCCGCCCATTGGTTGCCACGCCGATGCTGCCGCGCTCCTCCGAAACCACCACGGCCACCGCATCGGAGTGTTCCGAAATGCCCAGGGCGGCGCGGTGGCGCGTCCCGAACTGCTGCGGCCCCAGCAGTTGATCGGTCAGCGGGAGGACGACGCTGGCCGCCAGGATCCGCCCCTCGCGGATGATGATCGCCCCATCATGCAGGGGGGAATTGTGATAGAAGATGCTGACAATGATCTGGCTCGACACTTCCGCATCCAGCGAGATGCCCCGGTCGGCATACTCTTGCAACCCGGTCTGCCGCTCCAGCACGATCAGCGCGCCGGTCTTCATCCGCGTGAGCTGGGTACAGGCCAGGGTGAGCGATTCGATGACCGAGGCCATATCGGCCCCGCGCCGCCGCCGGGTCAGCCCGGCCCCCGTCCGCCCCAGCGTTTCGAGCGCCCGGCGCAACTCCGGCTGGAAAATCACCGGGATCGTCACCAGCAGCGCCAGCCCCGAATTGCGGATCAGCCAGCTCAGGGTGCCCAGTTGAAAGACCGTGCCGAGCACCGCAATCGCCATCCAGAGAATGACCACGCCGCGCACCAGCATCGTCGCCCGCGTGCCGCGGATGACACTGAGCAGCCAGTAGAAAATGGCCGTCACCGCAGCCAGATCCAGCAGGGTCAGGGGGGTGATGCGCGAGATCACCCAGGCCAGCTCAGACACAACCTACCTCGGTAGCGAGCAGCGAGCAGCGAGTTGCGAGTTGCGAGTTGCGCGTAGTAGGCGGTACGTGGTCCGTGGTGAGTAACGCGCAACTCGCGGCTCGCAGCGCGCGGCGCGTTACTCGTCACTCGCCACCGGCTGCTCGCTGCTTGCCACCGGCTGCGCACTGCTTGCGGCGCGCGCCGCGATCGCGGCCTGGCGCTGCATTTCGGCCTGGAGTTCGGGCAGTTGGTGGTTATGCGGCTCCAGGCGTTGCAGCCGCCCATACAGGCGCGCCGCCTGGTCGAATTTTTGCTCGCTCGCCAGCAACTCGGCCAACGAATAATACCCGTCCGGGTCCTGGGGGGCCAACGCGATCAACTGGTGCAGCGCCGCCTCGGCCAGGCGCAATTGATTCTGCGCCAGGCAGATCTCGGCCAGGGCCTTCTGCTCGCGGATCGCGTCGGTCAGGCGGCCCATCTGGATATAGAGATTGATCAATTGCAGCCGCACATCCACATCACCGGGCATCATCCGCAGGATCTTGTCGTAGATCTCGAACGACTTGGGGAACTTGCCCATCGTCCAGTAAATATCGGAAGCGCGCTGCAAGCTGCTGACCGCGTCTTTGATCATTCCCTCTTTGCGCTGCAAGTTGGACAGCAGATCCAGTTCGACCAGCCCGGCGTCGATCATGCCGCGCTTGAGGTAGCTGTCGGCCAGCTTGCGCCGCACGGCGATGTTGTTGGGGGCCAACCGGGCCATATAGCCCAGCGCCTCCAGCATCTTCTCGGTCTGGAACGTCTCCTGGTAGTGGTTGACCAGTTCTTCCATCGCCGCCAGCGCCGCGCCCAGTTGCCCCTTGCGGAAGTAGAGTTCGGCCAGTTTGGTATAGATCTCGCGGTTATAGGGTAGGTGGGTCTTGGCCGCCTGCAACGCTTCGATGGCCTCGGCGGTGTTGCCCTGGAGCGAGTAGGCATCGGCCAGCGGCGCATAGATCTGGTGCTTGGTCGGCAGCTTAATGAACTCCAGGTTGGGGCGCGGCGACGGCTCCAGCAGCGGATCGTTCAGCAGGTCCATCACATCATGATAATGGCCGACCGCTGCCGCCCCATCATGGAGACCCAGGGCCGCCGCCGCTGCCCGCCAGCGCACTACTACCGCCAGGGCACCCCGGTCGCCGGGATGCATGGCGTTCAGCGCGTGCTCGAACGCTTCGCGCATCGCACCCAGCCGTGTCGTAGCAAACTCCATCGCCCCCGCCTCGTCCAGCGGCTCCTCGGGCGTTTCCAGTTCGTACAGCAGGCCCAGCGCATAGAAGAGCGCCGGGCGTTCGGTGGTCAGGGCATAGCTGCGCACTTCCTCACCGATGATCTCGCGTTTGGTCAGGTCGCGGGCCTCGCTCAGCACGGTGTGCAGGGCATCCCACTGGGTCGGGCGGTCCAACAAGACCAGCGTAATATAGGTGCGAACCAGCGCCGCCACGTTGTCGGGATCGATTTGCAGAGCACGGCCAAACTCGGCCAGCGCCTCGGCAGGCCGCTCCAGCCGCAGCAGGTACGTCCCGTTATAGAGCCGCACATCGGGGTTCTGGGGGGCCAGGGTGCGCAGGCGGCGCAACTCCTCCAGGGCGCGATCATGCTGGCCGTTGTTGAACAGCATGTCGGCCAGGCTAAGGTACTGCTCGATCGCCCCCTCGGTCTCGCCCAGGTCCAGCAGCAACATGGCAAGCTTGGTCCGCAGGTGGACATCATTGGGATGGATCGCCACCAGGGACGGAAAGACCTGCGCCGCGAGTTGCGTGTCGCCGCGTGACATATAGAGATCGATCACCGATTGAAGCTTGGACGCCGCGTCTTCCAGCCGCCCCCGCTGGCGGTAGATCTCGGCCAGGCGCAGGTGGATCGGCAAGAAATCGGGGGCCAGGCGGATGACCTCGAAGCAGGCATCGGTGGCGGCGAACAGGTGGCCCTGCGCCATGTACTCATCGCTATCGACAATCGCTTGCTCGACGACAAGATCAAGCGCGGGATTGCCCGTATAGCTGGGTACGTGGGTATCCGTGCTCGTCACCGCGCGCAGCGACCGGTAGGGCACGCCGCTGGGAGCCAGGTGGCCGCCGACATCATCGTCGTATGCGGTGGCGAGCGGGGTCAGCTTGGGCAGTGGGGCGGCTGCCGCAGCGGCCAGCAGCGACTCGTTGGCACGGGGCAGGGATGGACTTTGTGACACCGAACTCGACGCCACGCGGGCCAGGTTCTCGGAGGGCAGCGGCGGGGGCGGCGGGGGCGGGGCTGCCGGGCGGGGCGTGGCCGGCTTGAGGAAATCGGTGATCGGGCGCAGCATCCCCGAAGGATTGCGCCCCACCATCCCTGCCGGACCACCGGGCCGCATATAGATCGACATCTCTTCCGGGGCGGGCGTATGCGGGGCCGAAGGGCGGGGCGGCAGCGGGGCCACCGGGCGGAGAGTGGGCGGCGGGGGTTCGGGTGCGCCGCTGATCAAGCGCAGCTTGGCGCTCATGTCCTGCTCGGCCAGTGCGTCGGCCCGTTCCTTGAACTCGGCGGTGCGCCCGGTGCGCCAGCGCCGTTGCTGCAAGAATCCGGCCAGGTTGGTGTAGAGCGACGCAGCACGCGACATGTTGCCGGTGGCCTGGTGGGCCTGGGCTGCCGCCTCGTACAGCTCGATCAGGTCGTTGACTTCCCCTTTGTTGATACTCGCCAGGTCCACCTGGCGCAAAGCCCCCTCGAACGCCTGGGTTGCTTCGGGGATCTGGTTCATCGCGCGGTAGCACAGGCCCAGCGTATAGCAACTCGACATGCCATACTCGGGATCCTCTGCCCCTTCGCGCAGGTGCTCGATGGCCGATTCGGGCTGCCCGGCCTGCTGGTAGAGCAGCCCCAGGTTATAATGCACCGCCGGGGTATTCAGCCCGGCTCCCAGCACCGCCTCGTACTGCTTCAGCGCCACGGCATATTGCCCGCGCTCCTGGTAGGACATCGCCAGGGCAAACATCTCGTTCAGGTCGCGGGCATCCATCGTCGAGCCGGGCGCGTTGGAGGCCACGCGCAGGGTCTTCTCATCGAACGTGGTCCCGGCCACCTCGGCCTGGCGGCGGCGCAGCCGGTAGAGCCATTCGCGGGCGTCGCGGTGGTTGGCGTCCAGCGCGAACGCGGCCTCGGCATATTTCACCGCCCCGGCCAGATCCTCCGGCGGCCCGGCCAGCGCCAGCCGCGACAGCGTCAGCAATTCGGTGATCGCCGCGACCCGGTCACCGTTGGTCTTGTGCAATTCGACCAGCCGCTCGTGGGCATCGCGGCGGTTCGGCTCGATCACGATCAACGCCTGAAAGGCCGTGATCGCCTCGCGGGTCTGGTTCTGACCCAGATAGACCTGCGCCAATTGCTGGTAATAGGCCGCCGCGTCGGGGCGGCGCCCCATCGCCACGTTGATTTCGGCCAGCCGGTTGAGCAAGAAGGGGTCGCTGGGATGAGACTTCAGCAGGCCAATATATTCGTCCAGCGCCTGCGGGTACTGTTGCAACCGATAGAGCGCCTGGGCGTAATTTTGCCGCGCCTGCCCGTCGTTCGGGAACTCGGCAATCGCCCGCTGGTACTCCTTGAGTGCCCGGTCCCATTGGTTCTCAAACGCATAGCCTTGCGCCCGGCGCATTGCCGCGTCAAATACCGCCTGGTTGCCCGCCATATGTGACCCTCTCTCCAGTTGCGGTCATGCCAACGTCGGGTGCCGGTGCGCACCCGTCTGGTCCTAGTATAGCATATTATGGAGAGTCCTGTGTAGGTGTGACGAGGTTTTCGCCCATTATAGAAAAAGCATAGAAAAGGCGAACCGGGTAGAGGCGGAGGCCCCCAATCAGGCGGGTTGCGGCAACGCCTCACGCCGCCTCCCGTACTTATATCCACTGAAAATAGGACCCTCTTCCTCTTGCACGAGAATTACTAATCTGCTATCATATATACGGCTTACCCACTGTAGTCTACTGTAGTCTAATGAAGTCGCACTTATTCACCTCTCGGTCCCACCCTCTACTCCGGCGCGGGACCCGCCCGATCTTATCGGACGCACTCTTTCATCAGGGCAGTAGGTTTGCGGAGGAACGTGGCGCCCTCGGCGGCATATGCATCTGCTTTTGGCTTTTGGAAAGGATTAGTTCTATGAAACCTATGCGACGATCATATCTCGGGGTACTGGCCGTGGCGGCGCTGCTGCTCGGCGGTTGGGGGTTACTGGGCGGCGGTCTGGCTCACGCCCAGTTCGGGGGGACCGGGGCCGCCCGCGCCGCGCAGCCCGACGATGTGACCGCCCCCCTATCCGAAGACTTCGAGCGCAGCACCTTGAACACCTTCCGCTCGGTGGTGCCGACGTGCGTGCCGGGGGGGTGCGGCTGGAGCGCGGTGACGACCGACGCGCACACCGGGATCTACAGCGCCTTCGCCCCTGACGTGGCAAACATCGCCGACCAACAATTGACCCTGAACACTCCGATCGCGGTCCCGGCCAACGCCCTCGCCGCGCACCTGACCTTCTGGCACCGCTACGCCTTCCAGGCCGGGGGCGGGGTCAACAACGACGGCGGGGTGCTGGAAACGTCCATTGACGGCGGCGGAAGCTGGCAGGATGCCGGGGTGAACATCGCCCAGGGCGGCTACACCGGCCTGATCGATTCGTGCTGCGCCAACCCCCTCGGCGGACGCTCCGGCTGGACCGGCGTTTCGGCGAACAACGCGTTCTCGCAGACGGTGGTGAACCTGCTGCCCTATGCCGGGCAAAATGTGCTGGTCCGCTTCCGCGAGGGGACCGACAACATCGGCGGCGGCACCGGCTGGTGGGTGGACGACGTGCAAGTCAGCGTCTACACGGCGGCTTCGTGCAACACGCCCCTGTGGACCGCTTCGACCGACTATCCGGCCCCTATTGATGAGCTAGCCGTCGCCCAGCAGGGTGGCTTTATCTACAGCTTCGGCGGCAGCGGCAGCATTCCGGCCACCCAGGCGGCGGCCCGCTTCGACGGCACAAGCTGGACACAGATTGCCGACCTCCCGGTGCATCGCACCGCTGCCAGCGCGGTTAGCGACGGTACCTATATTTACATCATCAACGGCGCAGA
>JBBSAN010000454.1:0-6018 GCA_038252265.1 Chloroflexia bacterium | reverse complement strand
GCGGCAGGTGCGCGGGCCTTCTGTGTGATCCGCAGTTACATTTCGACGTTGCACAAACAAGGTCAGCCTATCCTGACTGCCCTCGAACAGGTCTGGCGAGGGGCACCCCTCCTACCGGATCTGCCAGGCTGAGTAGTTACCATTACCATTGGTGTCGTTGGTGTATACCTGGAGCCGGAAGTCGCCGTTATTCGCCAGGCTGGCGGGCAGGGTGCCGATCAAGAACCACTTGTTGTGGTAGGCAGTGGTCCCATCATCGGTGAACGCTCTCGGCGACCCCAGCGGCACATCATCGAGAAACAAGTCGGGCGTATTATCGGGCTGGTAAAGCTGGAAGTACGTGGTGTACCGGTATTGGGTGGGGATTAATGGCGCACAGGCTTGGGTGTCACCGGTATCAGTGCTGGTCCCACCGGAGCCACTGCGGTAATACTGCGCGGGATCATACACGTAGATCCCAATATCCCCCCCCGAAGCGTCCACATGAATCCCATAGTTGTAGCCCGCGTTCACATTCGGGGCGGGCACATACACAGGGTTCAGCACACTGGTGTTGAGGGATCCACCACAGGTGAAGCCATTCTCGCTGTTGATAAATTTGGTGTTGTAGGGATCGCCATTGCGATTGTCGGATCCTGGCCCATCAATCGCCAGCCAGAACTTCTCATTAATGAGATTACAGTTGGGGCAGTTGCCCGGCCCCGACCCGTTGCCGACGGCGACCGGTGTCTCGTTCCCCAGCCCCAGCGACACGCAGTTGGGGCAGCCCAGCTTGAGCCACCGAATCGGGGTGGGCGACGGCGTATCGGTCGGCGTCTCCACTCCGCCGGCGGGGCGAGCGGGTGCCCCCTGCACCCCGATCGCGGTCAGGGACCCGCCGACCAGCAGCACCAATATGCCCACCAGTAGCACCCAACCAGCAAACTTTCGCACCAGGCGTCTCCTCGTTGAGTGGATCAGTAGGGAATGGGCAACCGCTGCCCCGGCGGAGCCAGCGCAGGTCACGCGAATCATTACTTCTGTATTACAATACTATAATAGTATCAGCAAGCGTTTGTCAAATAGATCGTCAGGCAGTGGGGGCAGATTTCTAAGGGTCAACGCAGGGCGGGCAGCCGCCAGAAGGCTTCGCCGCGTGCGGCCAGGTCGGCCAGCACGGCGGGTTGGCCGCCGCTGGTGATTAAGGCGTCGAACGCGGCCTGCGAACAGAACAGGGCGGCGGCGGGCGGGGGTGTGCCCTGCTCCCGGCAGCGGGCGTCCAGCCGATCCCACAGGTGGGCCAGAGCAGCAGCGGAGAGATCGAACGTGGGAGCCGGGAACCCGAACGTTTCAAAGGTCGTGACCGTGCGGATCAGCCCGCCACGGAGATCGAGGACCAGCCCGATCCGCAGGTCGCTGCCGTCGAAGACCGCCAGGGCTACCGTGGCCGGGTCGGGCAAGGCGGCGACAAAGCGACGCAGGCGGTCATAGGTCCAGCCCTGCCAGTTGCCGGGCGGGGGCGGGACGCTGACGTAGCCATCGGGCGCATCCCAGATCAGGTGATAGACGAGATGATAATACTGATCGAGAGTCAGGTCGCGGCGGGGATGCTCCTGCGCCGCCTGGGCCACGGCGGCCAGGTGGCGCTTGTTGATGACGTGAACCCGCTGCCACTCGCCCTGGGCATAGAGCCGGGCCGCCAGCGCGTGCGGGTCCCCGATCTCCCCGGCGAGATGAACCTGCCGCTGGCCCCGTAACGCCTGTTTGACCTCGGCGCGGCGATCCTCGTCACCAATCAATAACACATTCACCTGCTTCATTGCGTCCTCGTTTCCAGACCCCCGGCACCGCCCCCGATCAGGAGGCCCCGCGCCTTCGTTTGCCATGCCCGGCCTCGGTGGTAGATAGGCCGGTTTCTCTGTCGTACCCCCTTATGATACCCGCCTCCTGTCGCAGGCGTATCAGCGAGTTGTCGCAGAATTGTCGCAAGACCTCGGAAAGACGGCAGCGCAGCCGTAACAGGCGAAACCTGGGGCGGGTACTCAGATGCCTTCCTCGTTGGGCCGGGGATCGGCGGCGGCGCGGCGTGGCGGATGCTCCACGCACCCTCCCCTCGCCTCCGCCCCGTCGATCAGGGCGCCCGCCCGCATTCGCCGGGCATTATACCACAGGCAAGGGGGGCGAGAAGACAGCAGGCCGGATGGAGATTGTCGCAAATCCGTGGATGCTGACCCAATCCACCCTGGCATCCTGCGCGCCGCGAAGGTGGGCTAGGCGATCAGCGGTGCCGAGGTAAACGGCGGGATCTACAGCAACTATCTGGGCACCCGGATAAGATCCTGCGCGGCGCGCAGAATGACAACGGGGGTCGGCCAGCACCGACTGTCTTTGCAACAGCCATAGCCGGGGAGCGGGGCGGCCTTGTATGCGGAACAGGGCACGTTACGGCTGCCACTCGATTAGGGCGGGCGCGCAACGGTCCCCGGCAGCCATAGGATCGCAATCTAGCAGCGGCCCGGCGAGGAGGGGGTACGACCCACAGTAGGGGCAGGGCGCGACCAGGGCGACCAGCGCGGCGATATCCCGGCTGATCGTAGTGGTGCTCACGCCGAGGGCGCGGGCCAGACGCGCTTGCTGGCCGTGCCCCAGACCGTCGCGCTGGATCAGGGTGGCAAGACGGGCGCGGCGGACATTGACCGCGAAGTGGCGCAAGTCGTCGGCACTAAGCCGGGCCGGAGCGTGCCGGTGCGCCGGTACCCCTAACATCGCCGTCTGCCCCTTGTTGCTCATGATCGTGACCCCCATGTTACTCTGTACTGCGGACCCATTGTTCAGCAAGCCGGGGGCAGCCGGTCCCCCTTGCGCTATAGAAGACCGGTGCCGATCCAACCGCACCCCGGCTACCCGCCGCTGGCCCCGGCACCACGCCAGGGCCAGCGGCGGGCAGCGGCTAGCGCTGGGCCGGCGTCTGGCAGCCGGGATAGAAGGTGTTGGCGACGATCTTGGCGGCCTGCCCGCGCACCGCGTTGCCATAGGGGCGGTAGTAGGGGCGGTTGCCCGGCGCGATGCACGGCTCGCCCGACCCGCCGCAGGGGTAACCGCTAACCACATCGTAGACGTGGACCCGCTCAACGAACAGCCAGAAGGCGTTGCCGGGCGGCACGTCCTCGAACGTCTGCCGGGTCGAGGGGATGACATCGGTGTATCCGGCGGCGTTCGCGTCAATTTTGGCGATCTGGCTACGGGTCACCGGGTTGTTCGGGCGGAAGTAGGGTCGGTTGGTGGGTGATTGGCACGGTTCGCCCACGCCGCCGCAGGGATAGCCGCTGATGTAGCCCCGCCCGGCCAGCCGCTCGACATAGAGCCAGAAGGTGCTGGCGGGGGCGACGTCCTGGAATGTCTGCCGGGTGGAGCCGATGGGGTCGTTGAACCCGGCGGACAGCGTCACCATCTTGCTGAGCTGGCCGCGGGTGAGGTCGTTATAGGGGCGGAAGGTGCTGTCGCCATAACCGTTGATGATCCCCCGGCAGACCAGGCAGCGGATGTAGGTATAGAAGGGGTTGGTGGCATCCACATCGCTGAACTGCATGGGGCAGACGGTGGCCGTGGCGGTGGCCGCCGGGGGGGTGGTGGTCGGGGTGGGCGAGGCCGTACCGGTGGCAGAGGCGACCGGGGTGGCGCTGGGGCCACCGGGGGTTTGGGTCGGCGGCGGGGTGGCCGTCAGGGTCGCCGTCCCCGTGGCGCTGGGCACGGGGGTGGGGGTGGCGCAATCGCTCAGGTTCCAGATAATATCCAGCCCGGCGGTCAGGGTTCCCACATTGCAGGTATAGGTGAGATAGTGGCTGCCGGTATCCTGTTGCAGGCCCACCGTGGCCCCGCTGCCGCTGTCTGATGTAGCGCCATAGACAAAGTCCAGCCGCTGGATGCCCTCATAGAGCAGTACCTCGACATTGACGTAATTGCCGGTGACATTATGGTCCACCGCCCGCCACTCGATGACCAGGCTGCGGTTGGGCGCGGTGCCGAAGGTGCGGGTGAAGATGCCGCACTGCCCGCCGGGGCAGGCCGGATAGCTGCTGGTGTCCAGATCGTCCCAGTAGGGCAGGATGGCCGAGTCGAAGATCGGCGCGGGTGGGCAGGTATTCGTCCAGGCGTTGCTGCTGCTGACAAATTGCAGGTTGCCGTTGGACGAGACGTTGATCTGGTCGTAAGGCTGGTTGTAGTAGAGATAGGAGAACGGCAGAGCGAGCGTGGTCATCACGTCGTCGCCGTGGTTGCCGATGTCGGTCGTGCCCAGGGCCATGTTGCTGGTCGTGGTGCTATAGGTGTAGTTCTGGGGCACCGCGCAGGTGGGCAGGGGCGTGGGGGTGATCGTCGGCGTGGGGGTGACAGTGGGCGGGCAGCCGGTATAGTGCTCGATCAAGGTTTGGATCGGGGTGCCGACCATCTGGTCGCCCACCGCCCAGACATCTTCCGGCCCCACCGCCACCACCGCGAGGAAGTTGTTGAACCCTGTGCCGGGATTCGCGCTGGGGACGACCGACCAGGTGGTGCCATCCCAGTGCTCGGCCAGGGTTTGGTAATTCGTGCCGTTGTAATACTCCCCGGCGGCCCAGATGTCGTTGGCTCCCAACGCGCTCACGCCCTCCAAAAAGTTGTCACGAGTGCCCACCGGGATGCTGGGGACCACGTCCCAGGTGGAACCGTTCCAGCGTTCGATCAGGGGCTGGTAGGGGCTGCTATTATTGGCGCTCTCCCCGACGGCCCAGACATTGTTGGCGGCGACGACAGACACGGAGCTAAATTCGTTATTGAGGGTGCCGGGGTTCGAGGTGGGCACGACCTGCCAGACGGTGCCGTTCCAGTGCAAGGCCAGGGCCACGTCATGGCCCCCGTTCCGGTATAGCCCGACCGCCCAGACCTCGTTGGCGTTGACGACCGCAACGTCGCCAAGATAGGTACTGCCGGTGCCGATGGTGCCGATGGGGACGACGCTCCAGGTGGCCCCGTTCCAATGCTCGATGAGCAGGTTGTGGGTGGAGTTCCCGAAGGGGCTGGAGTAGCCGACCGCCCAGAGGTCCGTGGCCGAGGCCCCGGCCACAGCATTGAGCACGCTGACATCAGCGCTGGGGTTGGGGCTGGAAACGACGGTCCAGCTTGTCCCATTCCAATGCTCCACCAGCGTGTACTGAAGGATGCCTGCCCCCTGGGAAGTGCCGACGACCCAGATATTGTCGGGGGCCAGAGCAGTGATACCATTGAGGATATGGGGCGTGCCGGGTTCCGCATCAAGAACCACCGTCCAGGCGGAGCCGGTCCAATGCTCAATCAGGGCGCGGTCGGTCACGCCATCATTGTAGCTCCCGACCGCCCAGACGTTGTTTGAGGCCAGCGCGGCGACATCGTTGATATGGTCGCTGGTGGAGGGATAGTTGAAGCTGGTGACGGTGGCGAACCCGCCACAGATGGCCGGGGCGACCGGGGCGGGCGCTGCCGCTTTGTCGGTCCCTGCGCCGGGGGCGGGCGGCCCGGCACTGGCCGTGGTTGCCAGGCCGAAGGCGGCCAGCAAAACCAACCCGCCGATCAAGGCGGAAAATAGACGCCGGTTCATGGGCTAGGCTCCTTCAAATGGGTAAAATGATGCGCCGGGCGGCGCGCCCTCGCCTGTTGTGCGGTTACGGCGAGGGGCCAGGGGCAGGTAGGAACTACTCCCTGTTAGCATACCACCACCCTGCCCGTGCCTGCATCACCAGTACTGGCGATTTGGCGGCTACGACATTGGCTAGTTGTGGGGGCTGGTAGTGGCTAGATCAGCCTTTGCTCGGTGGCGAGAGGCACGGCCTGGGCACGCGAGGTGACGCCCAGTTTGCTGTAGATAGTCCGCAGGTGGGCATGGACGGTATGGTAGCTGAGGCCCAGGCGGGCGGCCTTCTCTTTATAGCTGCGGCCCGCGACCAACAGGCGCAGCACCTCGCGTTCGCGGGGGGTGAGGCCCGGATCGTTGGGACCAGGGGGTGCGGGGGGGGGAATGGGTGCCGT
>JBBSAN010000453.1:0-6031 GCA_038252265.1 Chloroflexia bacterium | reverse complement strand
GCCCCCCGCCCGGCTGATCGTCCACGCGCCGCTGGTGATCGTCGCCGCCGGGGCGCTGGAGTCGCCCGCGCTGCTCCTGCGCTCCGGGGTGCGGCATCCGGCGCTGGGACGCAACCTCTACCTGCATCCCGCCACTGCCGTCCTCGGTCTCTTTGCCGAGGAGATCGCCGCCTGGTCGGGCGTGCTCCAGGCGGCCCATTCCGACCAGTTCGCCAACCTGGACGGCGCGGGCTACGGCTTCAAGTTCGAGACCACGCCGACCTATCCTGGCCTGGCCGCGACGGCGCTGCCGTGGGAAGGCGGGGCCGCGTTCAAGCGGATGATGCTGGGGGCCAAGCAGACAGTGTCGCTGCTGGTGCTGGGCCGTGACCGGCAGGGCGGCCAGGTGCGGATCGACCGCTGGGGCAACGCCCGCATCCTCTACCGGCTGGGCGCGCCCGAAGCCCGCGATCTGGTGCGCGGCTGCAAGGAGGGGGCACGCTTGTTGCTGGCTGCCGGGGCCGAGGAAGCCTCTACCCTCCACAGCCGCTGGACCCGGATCAGCGCCAACGCACCCACCGGGGGTCCGGCCTGGGGCCCCTTCGACGCCGCCATAGACCGCCAGGGGGCGGGGGCCAACCGGATGATGGTTTTCAGCGCCCACCAGATGGGCACCTGCCGTATGAGCCAGGACCCCGCCGCCGGGGTGGTCGACAGCGGCGGGGCCGTGCGCGGTGTGGCGGGCCTCTATGTGGCCGACGGCAGCATCTTCCCCCGCTCGTCGGGCGTCAACCCGATGCTGACCATCATGGGCCTGGCCCACTGGATCGGGACGCGGCTCGCGGCGGGATGAGGAGCGCCGACCTGCTGAACCGGATCGCTGCCACGGATGCCACCTTCACCCAGGCCGGGGACACCTGGACCGGCAAGTGCCTCATTTGCAACGGGTGGGTCAGCTTCCAGGCCCGCACCGGCTTCGGAGCCAACGTCGAGCATATCACACCGCGCACGCTGGGCGGCAGTAACGACCTGCGCAACCTGGGTATCACGCACCCCCGCTGCAACGGCGAGAAGGGGCGGCACTGGGACGCGAAGCACCGCACCGCCGATCCTGCCCGTTATCAGGAAATCGTGGAGCGGCTGCGGGCCGAGCGCCGCCACCGCTGGCGGGAGCCCGCCACCCCGCCGCCCGCCGCCACTGAAACATAGCGCCCCCGCAACGGGCCAGCGCGGACGGATGATGTTATAGATGTTATAATAGACCAAGCACGACCGCGTATGAAGCGGGCACACGATAGCCTGCGGGGATAGAGGAGAAGAACGCCATGAAAATTTTGATTGTCGATGACGATCGCAGCATTGTGGAGGCGATCACCATCGGCCTGGAGTTGCAGTGGGAGGATGTGCAGGTCGTCAGCGCGGCAGACGGCGAGAAGGGGTTGGACATGTTCGCCCAGGAGTCGCCCGACCTGACCTTGCTCGATATTAACATGCCGCGCATGAACGGCTGGGAGATGCTCAAGCGGGTGCGCGAGGTGTCCGATGCGCCGGTGATCCTGCTCACGGCGCGGGGCGAAGAACTGGACAAGGTCAAGGGGCTGGAACTGGGGGCCGACGACTACCTGACCAAGCCGTTCAGCCATCTGGAACTGTTCGCCCGGATCAAAGCCGTGCTGCGCCGTGTCGAAGGGATCACCCCGGCCAGCGTCCTGCCCTCGTTCGTCAGCGGCGACATGACCGTCAACTTCGATAGCCGCGAAGTGACCGTGGCCGGGGTGCCGGTGAAGCTCACCCCGACCGAGTATAACCTGCTCTACCTGCTGGTGCGCAACGCCGGACGGGTGCTGACCTTCGACACCTTGCTGGCGCGGGTCTGGGGTGACGAGTATCGCAGCGAGACCGACTACCTCAAAACCTACATCAGTCGCCTGCGGCGCAAGCTGGGCGATGACCCCGAACACTCGCGCTACATCCTGACCGAGCGCGGCACCGGCTACCGCTTCGCCCGCGCCTCGACCCCGGCAGCCAAGTAGCGCCGGGCGCGGTTCCCTGCTCCGGTGCCGGGCGCGACATCGGGGCGGGGCGCACACGGCTTAATCGGTGGGCACCGTGAAACAGAAGGTGCTACCCCCACCGGGCGCATCTTCATACCACAGCCGCCCGCCGTGCAACTGCACCAGCATACGGGCGATCGGCAAGCCCAGCCCCGTGCCGCTGCTGCGGTCCACCTCATGCAGCTGGGTGCGATAGAAACGCTCGAAGATCTGCGCGTGCTCGCCCGGTGGCACGCCCGGCCCGCTATCTTGCACCTGGACCAGCACTTCCCCCTTGCCGGTGCTGAGCGTCACCCCGACGGCCCCTGCGGCGGGCGTATACTTGATCGCGTTCCCCAGCAAGTTCAACAACACCTGTTCGATGCGGCTAGAATCGGCCTGGACGAGGGTGTCAGTCGGGAGCAAGTGTACCGTGAGGTGTTGCGCCTTGCGCTCGGCCAGCGGCTCCATCTGATCGACCACATGGCGCACCAGCACCCCCAGGTCAAACGCCCGGCGGTGTAAGACCAACCGCCCGTGCTCCAACCGCGACAGGTCCAGCAGATCATCGACCAGGGTGCGCATCCGCTGGGCATTCTCCGCCACCAGGCGGGCTAGCACGCCCACCCGTCCGCCCTGCGGGGCCAGCAATTCGGCCAGCAGCCCCGAGGACATGGTGATCGAGGTCAGCGGGGTGCGCAATTCGTGCGTCGCCATCGAGAAGAAATCGTCCTTGAGCCGCTCCACCTCTTTCAACGCGGTGATATCCTGGTACACGCCGACCGCGCCGATGAGTCGCCCCTCGCCATCGTGCAGCGGCATGGTACCGGCAAAGATGTCACGGGGCTGGGCGGGATCAGGGTACGATACGACCAGATGCTGCCCACGGACGCGCACGTCCTCCATGAGGGTGCGCACCAGCGGCAGGTCTTCCCGGGTATAATCGCTGCCATCGGGGTGCTGGATGCGGGCCAGGCGGGCGGTCACATGATGGCCCAGTTCCCAGCCAAAGAGCTGGCGCGCGATCGGATTGAGGAGTGTCACTACCCCGGTAGCGTCGCAGACCACCACCCCTTCGGGCAAGTTTTCCAGCAGCACCTTGAGCCGCTGGCGCTCGGCATCGGCCTGATACCGCGCTTGCTCCAGCACCTGGTAGAGGTGAGCGTTGCCGATGGCGATGGCCGCATGGCTGGCGAGCAGGGAGGTCAGCCACTCATCCGAGTCGCTCCACATCTCGCCGTTCTCTTTGTCGGTCAAATAGAGGTCGCCGACGATCTGCCCGCGATAGATGATCGGCATCCCCAGCAGCATGACCATGATCGGGTGATTCGGGGGGAAGCCCACACTTTGCGGGTCGTCTCCGATGCTGACGATGCGGAGCGGGCGGCCCTCTTTGATCAAGAGGCCCAGCAGGCCGTGCCCCCGGGGCAATTCGCCGAGCGCTTCGCGTTCCGTGGCGCTCAACCCGCTGGTCAGGAACTGCTCGATCAGGCCATCGCCGCCGACGATGCCGAGCGCCGCATAGCGCGAATGGGTCAACTGCCGCGCCACATCGACAATGCGCTGCAAGAGGCGGCTCAGATCCAGCTCCCCGCTGATCGCCAGGGCCGCATCATGCAACTCTAAGAGTTGCTGGACGGTCGGGTTATGGTCACGAATATCATTGCTGTTGCTGCTCATATCTCTATTTTAACATAACGGCCTAGCGGGGGGAAGAGGCCTCCCGCCGTTACTGCCGTGCGGGCGACCCCCATATTGGCGAGAGTATTCACCGGCTGTCCACTCCTGTTTACGATATTTTTCACTGCCGTCAACTAGTGGGTCGTTTGTCATCGCACTGTTCATTTCCAAGCCCACATTCCAGGGCCTTTGCACACGGAAACAGGATAGCGGAATGGTCTGCGCCATGTCAAACGACCTACTAGTGGGTCACGCTGCAATTGAATAGCCATTGCTATCACACGCAAGTCAGGCCTATCTACCCTTGATTGATTGGCAGTCTATTTGCGGCGTGACCCACTAGAGTAGGATCAACGGATCGTACAGCTTCCAATCCTATGCACCCAGGGTCCGCCCGCCACCAACGATATCTCGTAGCAGGAGAGGAGAAGACACAATGTCACTCACCGAACGGGAAGTATGGGGGCTGGTGCATGGAATGGGGTTGGGAGCGTTGTTCCTGCTGTCCTTCGCCGGGGGGCTGGCCGGGATCTATAGTTTGCGCCCGTCATGGCTGACCCACACCGGCCTCCGCGAGCGGATCGTGCGGCGCAACATCGGCACCGGGGCGATGGCCGTCGTCGCCTGGCTGACCGTGATCAGCGGCACCTGGATTGTCTACCCCTGGTACCGGGCCGCCCCGCCCAAGGGAACCAGCGGCGATGCTCTGGCGGATTTCCCCCGCTCATTCTTGCTGGCGAACCCCAGCCTGGCCGAATGGCATAATTTCAGGATGGAATGGAAAGAGCATGTGGCCTGGATCGCCCCGATCCTGGCGACTGCGGTTGCTTACGTCGTCATTCGCTACGGGTTGCGCCGGGCGAACATGCCGAAGGTGCGCCAGGCCCTGCTAAGGTTATTCGTCGTCGCCTTTGTGGCGGCGGGGATCGCCGGGCTGTTTGGCGCGCTGATTACGAAGGCCGCCCCGGTCCAATAAGCCGAGTCACGGGTATAGAAAGGGGAAAAGCAATGTTACTGCAAGAACAAAAACCGGTGACGCGGCCCGACCTTCAGCCAGCACACCGCAACAGGCTAGAAGTCGAAGAGCAGCCGGTGGGCGAAGCCGCCGCGGCGATTTTGGCGGCAGGGGTGGGCGCGTTCGCGATGGGCCTGATGACCACGCTGGCAGAATTTCCGGCGATCAAGACGGCGCTCAACTTCTACAACCCGGTGGGGCCATTGAGCGGCAAGACGATTGTCACTGTCATTATCTGGCTGGTTAGTTGGGCGATCTTGTACTTCATGTGGAAGGGTAAGGATATCGCCTTCCCCCGCGTCTTCACCGCGACGTTGATCCTGATCGCCCTGGGCGTGCTGGGCACCTTCCCCGTCTTCTACGACATGTTCGCGCCGTAAGCAGGGGGATCAGCAACAATACGGGGCGGCTCCTCCAGCAGGGGTCGCCCCTTGCTGTTGCCCTGACCGGGGGTGATGGCCGGGTCGCGCCGGGTCGCCGGGCGCGGTTAACTCCGATCAACGGGGGGGTTGCGCCGCGCTCCACTGGCGACCAGGGCACACCCTATCCCCCAGGTGTAATCGGCCCTACACGGCGCAGGAGGGTCGGAGTGGTATAACATAGGCAGACCCATCACTTAGGGACTCGCGAAAAATTACCTAGCCCGACTGGCTGATGCTGTAGGCACGATGAACATAAAGCATGGCTAGTTTAATTTTCGCGAGTCCCTTACTTAAGGAGAACCCTGATGCCTGCAAACCCTGCGACCCTCGACCCCGGCCAATCCAAAGATGCCCACATTCTGGAGCGCCTGGAGCGCGACCCGATCATCTGGCTCACCAGCGTCCGCCCCGATGGCCGCCCGCACAGTGTGCCGGTCTGGTTCCTGTGGGACGAGGGTACCGTGCTGATCTTCAGTCGCACCGACCAGAAGATCAAAAACCTCCGCGCCAACCCCAACGTCGTGCTGGCCCTGGACAACACCGAGAAAGGCAACGACGTGGTTCTGTTCGAAGGCACCGCCGAGGTGCTGAGTGAAACCTCGCTAGAGGTAATGAACGCGGTCTACGCGGCCAAATACCAGCCCCAGCTTGATGAGTACAAGTGGACGCTCGAATCGATGGCGAAGGACTACAGCCAACCGATCCGCATCACGCCGACCCGCTTCCTGTTCCGCTAGGGGTTGGGGGTTGGGGGTTGGGGGTTGGTGACCGGTGACCGGTGACCGGTGAGTGATGATCAGTTGTTGCTGACCCTTGATCCCTGATCCCTGGCCCCTGACCCCTGACCCCGGCCCCTACAGATCATCCAGCGCCCGCTTGATCCGGGCGATGGCGGCGATGTG
>JBBSAN010000452.1:0-6037 GCA_038252265.1 Chloroflexia bacterium | reverse complement strand
GGGCGAACTGCTGGTCCGCGTCACCGTCCGCAACATGATCGGGACAAAGGATGTTGCCCTATAAGGTCGCCCCGGTTCACCCTTAACTGGATACCGCAGTAGAACCGCAACACCGAAGGGCCGGACGTATTGCACGTCCGGCCCTTTGCGGTCTAGCAGCCTTGTATCCGGCTCCTAGCAACTCTATTGCAGCTAGGGCAAGCGCGGCGCTAGACCCGGAGTCGCGCTTGTTTTCGCGCCCCCAATCTGCCAGAATACCGATATGGAAACCATCCACGAACCGCTGCTGGCCGAGGCTGCCCCTTTGCCGGTGCCCCCTCTGGCAGCCGCGCCACCGTCCCCGGCGCGCACCTCGTCGCTCTGGCGCAACCGCGACTATATGCTCCTCTGGAGCGGGCAGGTTGTCTCCACACTGGGCAGCACCGTCACGCAGATCGCGCTGCCGCTGCTCATCCTGGCGATCACCGGGTCGCCGGGCGTGGCCGGGATCGCGGCGGGGCTGGGCAGCCTGCCCTACCTCTTCTTCAGCCTGCCTGCCGGGGCGCTGGTGGACCGCTGGGACCGCAAGCGGGTGATGATCCTGTGCGACCTGGGACGCGCCCTCAACATCGCCACCATCCCGCTCGCCCTGGCCCTGGGCGCGCTCACCGTCCCGCAGATCTTTCTCGTGGCCTTTATCGAGGGCACCTTGTTCGTCTTCTTCGACCTCTCCGAAGTGGCCGCGCTGCCCCAGGTGGTCCACCGAGCGCAGTTGGCCGACGCCACGGGCCAGAACCAGGCGACCCTGGCCCTGGCCGGGCTGATCGGTCCCGCGCTGGGGGGCTTGCTCTTCGGGTTGAGCCGGGCCGTCCCGTTCCTGACCGATGCCGTTTCCTACGGCGCGTCGTTCCTGACCATGCTCTTCATCCGCACCCGCTTCCAGGGGGAGCGCACCGCTGATGCCAGCACGCGGAACCTGCGCGCCGAAATCACCGAAGGCTTGCGCTGGCTGTGGCACAACCCGACCATCCGCTTCCTCGCCCTGCTGACCGGCGGTGTCAATTTCACCACCGCCGCCTTGCCCCTGATTATTATCGTCACCGCGCAGCGCCAGGGGGCCAACGACCTGACCATCGGCGTGATCTTTAGCATCGGCTCGATTGGGACGCTGCTCGGCGCGCTGGTGGCTGGGCGGATCAAGCGCCGCTTCGCCTTCGGCCCGATCCTGCTTGGTTGCCTCTGGCCCGCCACGTTCACCCTGTTCTTCTTCGCCCTCGGTCCCTCGCTGCTCCTGCTGGGCGTGCTCATCGCGTTCTTCTTCTTTACCTTCCCGATCTATAGCGTGGCGATGATCAGCTACCGGCTGCCGCTCATCCCCGACGCGCTCCAGGGGCGGGTGAACAGTGTGTTCCGCCTCCTCGCCTTTGCCCTGATCGCGCCGGGGTCGGCCCTGGGGGGGCTGCTGATCCAGGGGGTGGGCCTTGCCCCCACGGTGTTGCTGTTTGCCGGGTCCCTGGCCGTCCTGGCCGTGCTGGCAACGCTCAGTCCCCTGGTGCGCCACGCCCGCTGGGCCACCGATACGGCAGATTGACTCCGCCGTGATCCCAACGTCTTGCACGCCAAAAGATGGGGGTGGCTCGCCGAGCCACCCCCATCCTTACTACAGGTTATGCTTGTTGAGCGTTAGTCGTCGTTGATCATCTGCTCGATGCGCGACATTTTCTCGTGTGCATAGGCCGGGGTCGCCGTCGGCGGCAGCGCTTCGTAGCCCTGCCACGGGCTGGCGACGTAGGGGAACGAGGTCAGGAAAGTCTTGTCGTTGCCGTCCACGCCGTCACCGATCAGGTTGTTCGGGCTGCGGTTCGGCAGGCCCAGCAGGCCGGCCAGGATCGGGCCGTAGCCTTCAGCCGTGGCGCGCAGTTCGATATCGGTCACGTCGTCGCCCAGGCGGCGGCCATTGGGGAAGCCATCAAGCTGCCCGGCGATGGCGCCCATCCGGTCGGGGTTAGCCGACGGCGGGACGGCCATGTTCAGGCGCAGCAGGTCCATCTTCTTGGGGCCGGTGTAGTTGAGGGTAGGGATGCCGGTCAGGAGGATCTGCACCAGGTCCTGGCGGTTGGTTTCGTTGGCGTTGTCCAGCGCCGGGTAGAGGTAGTTCTCCAGCCGGGTCAGTTCGGGGTTCAGGTAATAGGTGGCGAATTCGCTGTCGTTGCGCGGGTCGCGGGCGTTCCAGTAGTCCTTCTTGCCCACCGGGATGATCGCTTCGTTGACCAGCGGGTTGCCCAGGCGCGACACCTGGACTTCTTTGCCGCGATACTGCGCCGTGCCGTCATCATAGAGGATCTTGGTGGACGGGCGGCGGGCCGAGGCATAGACGCCGATGACCGCGTTGGGGTCGCTCGGGCCGGTCGGGTTCTGGTGGTTGCGGGTCAGGTCGCGGATCGGCACCTGCATGATGATGCTGTGGGTGTTGTACCCGGCCACGCCGTCCACACCGGCTGCCGTGGGCAGGGGCAGGACATGGAGCGTGTTGAAGGGGCGCAGGCCGCCCAGATCGAAGATCGAGCCGAGGTCCACGAAGAACGGATCGTCGCGCTGCCCGGCGAAGAACTTGCGGGCACCATAGGGCGAGGAGAGCGTTTGCACTGCGGCACTCGCCAGGGCGTCATAGTTCGGGGTCGAGCGCGGGCCGATGTTCACCGGGGGGGTCTTCAGGTTGGTGCCCAGTTCCTGGTGATTGTTGCCTTCAATGCGGGTCACGCTGTAGAACTGGCGGATGTTCCAGTTCGGGTCGTCCAGCGAGCCGATCGGGCCGGTGTTGTAGAGGAACGTGTTCGGGTTGCGGATGTCGGTGTGGAAGCGGAACTGATAGTTCACATCTTCCTGGCCGTCGCCGTCGTTGTCGATCTTGATTTCATAGAGCACGTTGTCGCCGAACTTGGCGAAGTTCGGGCCGCCCGCCGGTTGCTCCAGCGGGATGTAGTTGGCGACAATCGTTACCGTGTTGCTCATGTCCGGGCTGACAAAGGCATACAGGTCGGTGTTGTCTGCTTCCGGGTCGGCGCTGATCATAGGGGCTTCCCGGTGGCTGGACGCGGCGGTCTGCTTCAGGGGATTGGTCAGGGCCAACGCGGCCACGGCGAGTATCATCAGCGTAATCGACCCAATGATCTGCACTCCGCTCTTCGCCATACTGAAGGACGGGCGCGAACGTCGCTGCTTGTTCATCAAACGCTCCTCGTATTTAAACTAACTTACTCATTGGTTGGTGTCGGTTCCCGGTTCCCTAACAGGTTGCGCCCCTCCTTTCCGACTGTTCAGAAGCCGGGTTGGCTGCACACCTTCCCCACGTCGGTGCCGCAGCGCTGGTCAGGTACCCATAGTGTAGCACGCGAGATTGCCCAATTCCCAGATCAATAAGCGCTCACTTCACGCTCAATTGCTGTTCATCGCTGATGCCTGCCGCGTCCACGCTTGCTGGGTTCCGCTGGTCCGATGCGTTGCAAATAGTCTTTTGGCGGGGGACGACCTTCGTCAGGTGATCCCGCCGGCCCCAACCACTTGAACTTAGTCGGTATACTCAGCAGCCCTCGCCCCGGATTGCGGTCCATCGCCCGGATACGACTAAAATTTGATACCAGATCCGGCAAAGTCTACTACGTTGTGTAGAAAGCAGTGCGGTATTTGGTGGGGCGCGGGGCCTGCCTCTACGCCGTGGTGCTTGCTGTAGCTCCGGTTCCGCCTCAAGGCGGAGGCAAAGTTCGAGATGCTTGCCTTCCCCGGTTGTCATCCTGAGCGCAGCGCAGGATCTTGTTGGGGCCAAGAGGTTGTCAAGGGAGATCGGGATCGTATCTTGCGCACCAAGGACCGCTGAGAAGATTCTTCGCTGCGCTCAGCTTGACAGTAGGAGTGGGCTGGTACCATCCGGCTTTGCGCCCGCCCGTAGCTCCATCTAAAGACCGATTGACGGTCCGCCCCTGGCTATGCTATGATCGCACAGACCCCACCAGGGGACACTGCTGAAAGGAAACCGACCGATGCCCCGCTCCGCTTATCTCGGCAAGGACGCGACCGTGTTCGCCGCCGTGGGAGAGCTGTGTCCTGTCGGCGGTTGACATAACAATCAACCAGGGATGTTGGGAGCGCCGCAGGCCAGTCAGGCCCGCGGCGTTTTTGTTGCCCGGCTTGACGGCTTTCGGCTTGCTGTGCTACATTACCCCCGCTGGTCCCGCTGGCCCCGGTCCTCCCCAAGAAGGGAGAACGCACCATGTTGTTACTCAATGTCGATCGCGTCGCGAAATATTATGGCACCCGTCCCATCTTCGAGGGCCTCTCCTGGCAGATCGGGGAAGGGGAGCGGATCGGGCTGGTCGGCCCCAACGGCGCGGGGAAATCGAGCCTCTTGCGGGTCATGGCCGGGCAGGAACCCTACGAGGCCGGGCAGGTCGTGGCCCGCAAGGGGCTGAAGATCGCCCTGCTCGCCCAGGAAGTGCCCGCGCCGGATGGCAGCACGCCCCTGTCGGTCGCCCTCACCGCCCGGCCCGATCTGGCGGCGTTGAGTGCCGCGCTAGAAGCCGCCGAGGCCGCCTTTGCCGACCCCGCCGTCTATGAAGACGCGGATCGCCTGGGGGCCGTGGCCGAGGAACATGCCCGGCTGCTGGACCGGTATGAGGAGGCAGGCGGTCCCCGGCTCCTGAACCAGGCCAGCGGCCTCTTGCGGGCGCTGGGCTTCAGTACCGAGGAGTTAGAGGAGCCGCTGCCGGTGATGAGCGGCGGGCAGAAGAAGCTGGCCCACCTGGCCCGTTGCCTCCTGGCTCAGCCCGACCTGCTCTTGCTCGATGAGCCGGACAACCACCTCGACGTAGAGGGCAAGGCCCGGCTGGAAGCCGTGATCCGCGACTTCCCCGGCAGCGTCGTCATCATCTCGCACGACCGCTACCTGCTGGATGAGACGGTGAACGAGATTGCCGAGATGGAGGACGGGCGGCTCAAGCTCTACGAGGGTAACTACTCGGCTTTCGCCGTGCAAAAAGAACTGGCCCTGGCGAAGCAGCTCTCCGACTTCACGGCCCAGCAAAAAGAGATCGCCCGCCTGGAAGCCGCTGTGGCCCGCTTCAAGCTGTGGGCCAGCATCGTCATTGACGAGCGCCACATCAAGCAGGCCCGCAACAAGCAGCGCCAGATCGACCGGATGGACAAAGTCGAAAAGCCGGTGCTGGAGCGGCGCAAGATGGACCTGCGCCTGCATCCGGCCCAGCGTGGCGGGCAGAAGGTGGTCGAGTTGCGCGATGTCAGCCAGCAGTTCGCCCAGAACGGGCACGGGGTCGTGCCGGTGCTGGCCCATCTCAACGGCCTGGTCCGCCACGGCGAACGGGTCGGCGTGGTCGGCCCCAACGGCGCGGGCAAGTCGGTCCTGTTCCGGCTGATCGCCGGGCTGCTCCCGCCCACGAGCGGCGAGGTCTGGGTCGGCCCCAGCATCCAACTCGGCGTCTACACCCAGGAGCACCAGTCGCTCCAGATGGACCGGACGCTGGTCGAGACGATCCGCGACCTGAAGCCGATGTACGAGGGGCAGGCCTATGGCTTCCTGGGTAAGTTCATGTTCGGCTATGAGCAGGCGCAGAAGCTGGTTCGCACCCTCAGCGGGGGCGAGAAGGCCCGCCTGCAACTGGCCTGCCTGATGCTGAGCAACGCCAACTGCCTGCTGCTGGACGAGCCGACCAACAACCTGGACATCGCCAGCGCCGAGGTGCTGGAACGCGCCCTGGCCGACTATCCCGGCACGGTCATCGTCATCTCCCACGACCGCTACTTCCTCGATCACGTTGTAGACCGCATCTGGGAAATCCGCGACGGCCATCTCTACGAGTTCGAGGGTGGCTGGAGCGACTACGTGGAGCGGGCGGCGCGGGGTTAGGGGTTGGGGTTGGGGGTTGGGGGTTGGTGTTTCGGCAGTGTTTACCCCTATGCAGTTCAGGCCCTGTCATCCTGAGCTTGACTGCTCTGAAATACTAACCCCCAGCGGCCGCCGCAGCGGGGGTCACCGTCACGGTGAAGC
>JBBSAN010000451.1:0-6041 GCA_038252265.1 Chloroflexia bacterium | reverse complement strand
GTCGAAGGGGGTGCCCGCCCCGGCCCTGCTGGTCGCGCTCGCCAGCGTGCTGTTGCTGATCGGCGGGGCCAGTCTCTTGACGGGGTTCCAGCCCCTCGTGGGGGTGGCGGCGGTGCTGCTCTTCCTGGTCCCGGTCACCCTGGTGATGCATAACTTCTGGGCGCTCCAGGGGTTCCAGGCGGATCTGGAGATGCACTCCTTTATGGGGAACGTGGGCCTGGCCGGGGCGGTGCTGATGTTCCTGCTGATCCCGCAGCCCTGGGCCGTCAGCGTGGATCACTGGTTCCGCACCCGGCGCACGCCGGTGCTGGGCCGGGCGGAGCAGCGCACCGCCTAGGCGCGTACTTTATTTAGCACCTGAAATACACATCATATCGCAGGCGGTTCTACGGCCAGCCTCCGGCGCAAGGAAAACGGGACGGGTATGGTCGCCCTCCGGGAAGGGCGGAGTAGCGAAACTCCGCCTTCCCGCGAGGGCGACCATGTCTGTGCCTGTTCCTGCTACTGCGGCCCCGGGGGCGGCCCGCAGCGCCGGTTAGGCATTGCCCAGCATGATGAGTAAGCACAACAGACGGTACGCGTTCTCCTACGGAACGGGGTTCAACGATTACCCCGCAGCGCGCCGATTGTCCAATAAGGGGTCGGCTGCCGCCGCCGTTGCAACCGCACCGGCTGCGCCGGTGCTAGCCATGCCCGCGCTACGGCCTGCCCGGCAGGGTGCCGAGCACCAGCACCCCGCCCGCGTCCGCCTTGTACGCGCTGCCCGGCTGCACGCTCACCTGGACCGCCCCTCCGGCATTCTGCACCACGGCGGCATAGCCCCCGTTCGGGGCCAGCCCGGTGATCACGTGCGCGGTCGTGCCGGCGGGGACGGTGTAGGTCAGGCTGGCGACGGTGCCGCCCAGATCGACGGGGAACAGCACCGCCACGCCTTTCACCACCGTTCCGGCGTAGGGGGTGCCGTTCGTACTCCCCACCCGGCTGGCGGCGTCGGGAGTCGCTCCGGCATTCGCGCCCTGCAACACGTTGAGGAAGCGCACGGTTTGCGGCCCGCCGGGGGCCTCCACCCGCAGGCGATACTTCATCGGCTCTTCCTGGGCAGTGTTCGCATCCCCATAAGCGTCCACTGGCTCCGCGACCACGGTGGCATCCTCAGGCAGCAGCGTTGTCGTGAACAGTTGCTGTCCCTGCGCCGTCGTCATAGTCGCGCGCTGGCCCGTGACCACCGCCAGGGTGGGCATTTGCAGCCAGAACCGCTTGAAGCGCCCCGCGGTCTTGGACGAGGCCCGGTCGTACACAATAATGTGGTCGGGTTGCAGCCAGACAATGGAGCGGCTCGCGTGGGTGATGTCGGTGACACTCTCGTAGACCGAGTTGTACAGCCCCGTCGCGTCGCCGAGCGCATAGGTGTAGCCGGGGCCGAAGCTGTGCGCGACCAGCGTGCCCCCGTCGTTGGTCAAAATCCACTGCGAGCCGCGCTCGCTCGCGATGCTGAGATATTCCCCCGGCACGATGCGATCCGGGATGTCGTTTTGCAGGGCCAGCGTGTTGTGGTAGTCGGAGGTGAATAGCTCGTAGCCTACCCGCTCTTTCGTCAGCCATTCCCCGTTGCGGTAGAAATCGAAGTTATTGCCGTCGGCCTGCTGGTGGTCAATGCTCGACCAGCCGAGGCTGTAGGTGAACCAGGCCGCCCCCGGGTCCCAGCCGGTGCGCGACAGGATGTGGCCGGTGCCTGCGGCGTAGAAGTTGAGCGGCTGCGCCCCATGCGGGTCGGGGGGCGGCCCGGCCTGGGGATCGAAGAGCAGGAAGTACATTATGGCGCTGAAGAAGCTGTAAGAGTCAGCGGCCCGCTCCTCCAGCTTCGTTGCGCCGCCGGGGGCCATGTTCGTTTCGATCCAGCGGAGCTGGTCCACCCGCTGCGTATTGCCCGTCGCCCGGGCGTACAAGGCGAGCGGCCCGAACGCTTCCATGAAGTCGGGCGGTGGGAGATACTTTTCCCCATCGCCGTAGAAAGCCGCCTGGAAGACCGTCCCGAAATCGGGGTGCTCGATGGGGGCCGGGCTGAACGAGTGCAAGTAGCCAGGGACAAAGTTATCCCAGAAGGGATTAGCCATCGAAACCTGTGGCCCCCACCGGGCCGGGTCATCCTGCCCCGCCGTGTGGAGCGCCGTGAGGAACTGTAGAATGTATCCGAGCTGCGCGCCGCCGTACTCAAACCCCTCCGCCGGAAGGCCCCCGGCGGCATCATGACGCAAGATGTCATCGACCATAAAGAGCCGCGCGCCGATGGCATTGTTCAGGTACTTGCCGAGTTCGCCCCCCGGATCGTCCGCCGTGTCGAAGGATAAGGCCATCAGACCCAGGTTCCGCATATTGCCGCCGAAGTAGTTATTGGCGGCCCAGCGGGCGACACTCCGGTCGGCGACCAGTTGCGGGTCATTGACCAGGCCCACCGGCTCGGGGTGATGGTAGCCAGCGGTGACAATCGTGTCCGACCAGCGGAGGAAGACCTGGCGAATGGTGGCCTTGTCCTCCGCCGAAAGGGTGGGATAGATCCAGTCTACCGTCAGCCCGTAGGCCTCGCCTTGCCACCGGGAACGGTCGCTGGTGGGAAAGGCGGGGTCGCGGTAGGACTGGTTCTCGGCATAACCTTTCGCCGCCTCGTTGATGATCCGCATGAGCAGCGTGCGGGCACGCCCGGCGTACTCCGTGCGGGCCGCCGCATCGGGACTGATCAGGGAGGCGAAGGCGAACAGTTCCGCGAACATCTCATTCGGGTAGTCGGTGTAGCGGGTGCCGCCGTTGTCCTGCTGGACAATGATCCCGGCGTCCATGTCGGCCTTGGCCCCTTCGATCACGCGCCGGAGGCCGTTCTGATAGATCGGATTGCTCTCTACGGCCCACGCGCGGAGCCGCGGCAGGTCTTCGGGGCGGACCAGCAGGCGGGGGTGCCCGGCCAGGGCCACCACTGGCCCGGTGGGGAGCACAACAGGGGTATCCGTTGGTTGCGCTTCGGCAGTCAGCGCTTCCGCCCCGGCTTCAGCCGTGACCGCAGGCTCCGGCAGGGCCTCGGCAGTGGCGGCAGCTATGGCCTCGAAGGTAGGCGCGGCTGTCGCCCCTGGGGTTGGAACTGGCGGGACCACGGGTGACGCCGCGACCACCGTCTGTAGGGCCGCTATCGTCGCCGGGAGTGCCTGGGTGGTGACGGTGCCTGGTGACGGGGCGGGAGTCGCGGGGGGCGGGGACGGCTGGTCACATGCCGTGAGCACCAGTAGCCCAAGTAGCAGGAACGCCACGGCCCGAGTCGTTCGCACGTTCATCAGCGATCTCCTTTTCTCATGCCAGCGAATACACCGCTGTGTAGCCAGGAAAGCCATTGAACCACAGCAACGATGTTGCCGGTGCCATTCCGATCGTGCCGGGAACCAGGGGCAGTCACACAATGCTCTAGCTCAGCCCGATTATACCGATTATACCAGGTGGCTTGGCTGTTGGCGGGTCGTCGTGTATAATCGGGCGAACACTTCTGCAGACGATGCGATCTATCGCGTCTGCGCCGATGTCACAGGAGATGAACCATGCGTACACGTGTCCTGCTGATTATTCTGATCGGTGGGCTGCTCGGGGCGTGCTCTGATCGCGTACCCTCGCCAACCCCTACCGCTCTCCAGGCAACCCTATCCCCGGTCGTGGCTACCGCCACTCCCAGCACACCGGGCGATCCGCCGCCAGAGAGTACGAGCAGTGCTCAACCGACCCTGCCCCCGCTCTCTACGCCCGCGCGAACCGGAGCAACCACTGTTACCCCGGTGCCCATCCCCGCCGGACCGCTCACCATCGTTGCCCTGGGCGACAGCCTGACCGAAGGGGATGGCGACCAACCGGGCGAAGGGGGCGGCTACCCGGTGCGCCTCGATCGGGCGATTAATGAGGTCCGGCCCAACTCGCGAGTCATCAACCTGGGCAAGTCTGGCTGGGACTCTGCGCAGATGGTCGAGGGCCAGTTGCCTGATGCTCTCGCGGCCCAGCCCCCCATTGCCCTCGTCTGGATCGGCAGCAACGACCTCTGGACCAACAACGGTCCTGAGCAGGAAGCGGCGGATCTGGCCCGGTACACGACCAATATTGACCAGACCATGCGCGCCTTGACGGGGAGTGGAGCGCGGGTCTATATCGCCCTCCTGGATGACCAGTCGCAGCGCCCCTACGCGACGAACCCGGACGGAGCGGGTCTCTCGGCAGAGGGCGTCGCCTACATGGCCCACCTCGCCAGCGCGTTCAACGCGGCCATCCGCGCCAAGGCAGCGGAGTATGGAGCCATCCCGGTGGACTTCGCCAACACGACGATCTTCACCGACCCGGCGACCCTGGCCGAGGACGGCCTCCACCCCAATGCGCAAGGCTACGATCAGATCGCGCAAATATGGTTTGAGGCGCTACGCCCGGACCTGCACTAGCCCGGCACCCGGCCCGCGGGCACGCGCGGGCCGCTCCCCCGGCGGCATCCCAGCCATCGCGCACTCAATGCCTTTCAGGGGGACCGCAGCTATCGTATTACAGAAAAAGATCAGAGGGCGGCTGGGCTGCCAGGGGCGCTTCCCCGCCGATGAACGCATCCAAGGGCGTACCCAATAATTGCCGGACTCGCAACGGCGCGGCTTGGAGTTGCTTTAACCCTGGCGCGACCCGCTCCTGTAAGGCGGCACACGTCGCAAAGTAGGCACCATGCGTCCCTTCTTTCCCCTCCCGTCCGACATGCTCAATCGGGTTTAATCCGGCGAGTCACTCGGCAACTGGCCCACTCGGACCCGCTCCCGCCTGCGGTGGGTTTAGGATTCTGCCTCAGGATACGGCATCCTCGTTTGTTTGTCATCCCGTCTCTCGATCTTTTTCTGTAATACTATAGAATAATAGTGGTGGAGACCACGCGTTTTTGGGAGGCTCCGGGAACCGGACCGTTCACAGCGCTGGCGGCGGGGGGTGACCGGGTTACCACGGTCCCAGGTGCGGCTCGATGATCCGCGCGACCTTGAGGGACCACTGGACGATCTCGTCCCCATCGCCGCTCCGGACCCACCAGCTCGCGTTGAGGCAGGCATAGGCGTAGGTGAACGCGAGCACGCGCGGCAGGGCGAGGGCGAGCGTGTCCGCGAGGATCGCTGCGTGGGTCAGCAGCCGGGCTTCGTTGTGGACGAGTGCAGGCATCACCGGGTTGCAGAGGGTGTTGGCGCAGTCGTAGGTGCGCTCGCCAACCAGGCCTTTCGGGTCGAAGGCGAGCCAGCCCCGCGCCGACTGCCGGATGTTGCGGTGATGGATATCCCCGTGCAGCACACGGACCTCACGCGGGTCGGCGAGTAACCGCGTGGCGAGCGCGGCCCCCCGCACATAGATCGACGCGATGCCGGCGTGCCGGTCCGCCGCCGCCTGGTGGAACAAGGCCCGAAACCAGCGATCCAGCCCGACGAGGCCGGTGCGCGGGGCATCTTGCGGGACACTGTGTAGTTGCTGGAGCACCTGGGCGATGATGCGCGTGGCGGTTTCGTCCGCCCCGTGCTCGACGAGCGTGACGAGTTCGTCCCCGGCGGCATACTCCAACAGGTGCGCCCCTTCATCGTACCGCAGGAGGCGGACCGCACCCCGCCCCGCAAAATAGCGCAGGGCCATCGCGCCCCGCTGCTCTTCCGTCTCCGCCGCCGCGAGCAGCTTCAGGACGGCGGTCTCGTTGTGGTGGGCGACCGTGTAGAGGTGACTGGTCAGCGTCTGGGTGAGCAGCTGCGGGTTGGAGAGCTGCCAGGCGGCCAGGTAGTAGGTCAGCGCGGTGTTGTCATTCATGGTGACGATTATATAGTAGAGTCTATGCACAATAGGGAGGTGAACATGAGGGAGGTGAACAGGGTATAACAGCTTCACCTATGTGCGACACGAAAGTCGCTCCAGCGAGTGGTCGGGCGTGCCAACACGCAATCCAACCGACCCCGGCGCGTGTCCAACGCCGGTTCCCAATTCCTACGTGCGTCATTGGTAACGATGGGGTGCGAAGC
>JBBSAN010000450.1:0-6050 GCA_038252265.1 Chloroflexia bacterium | reverse complement strand
GTGGTCAGTGGTCAGTATCACTGGCAAGCTATGTGTGTTTGTGCCCCAGCACAAAGCATTGCTGACCACTGACCACTGACTACTGACCACTGACCACTGACCACTGACCACTGACCACTGACCACTGACCACTCGTCACGGATACCGCCACGAGTGATAGTGCTGGCCGACGTTGCCCATTTGCACCTGCCAGGCGGGGGCGGCGCTGGGCAGGTAGGTCAGAGTGCGGCGCTGGAACAGTTGCACCAGGATGGGCAGGGGTTGCCCGTTGATCCGGGCCGTGGTCCAGACCGGTTCGCTGATCGGGTAGCCCATGACGTAGACCCAATCGAGCAGCGGTTCGGTGGTCAGATAGCCCCGGCGGTAGACCAGCCCTTGCGCCCCCAGGTAGTCCCAGAAACGGTCGGCGATATTGTGCCGTGTCTCCGCGACGTAATGCCCGGCGTGGACGTTGTAGCGGCCCAGGCCGGGATCCGTGCTCTCCTTGCCGGTGCTGTTCACCGTCCCGGTCAGCAGGCTGCCGGTGCGGTCGGGCGCGGTGTGATCGCCGGTGATCGAAGTCACACCGCGCAGGGCGGCATATGACGGCGCGTCGGGGTTCACCGGGCGGGGGTCTCCGGCCACCGGCAGGGTGGCGGCTCCCACCGGTCGATAAGCGTGGTCGCCCACCTGCACCTGCCCGGCGATCATCTCCCAGACCAGCAGGCCGTTGGTCACGAACCAGGGGTCCGTGGCGGTGCCGCCGGGTTGGGTGATCTCCATCCGCGCCTTGTCATAGTAGCGGACCAGCCGCTGCCCGCCCGGCGCTTCGGCGTATGGCTCCTGGCGGGTTTCCCAGCCAATCGGTCCCCACACCCAGCTACGGGCCGGGGCCAGGGTCACCGCCAGCGGCCAGTCGGTGCGTGCCCACACACCCAGCAGCGCGGTATCGGTAGCAGGCGCGGGTGCGGGGAACGATCCGTCGGCGCTCACCCCGGTGGTGAAGCTCCAGGCGCGGGTCCAGCTTTGCCCGTCCACCGTGCCGCTCAGGCGCACGCTGTAGCGAGTATTGGCGGCGAGGGGTTGTTGTGTGGCGATCACGGCGGTGTTGCGGGTGATGAAATTGTAGCTGACGCGGGTCAGCACCGGCAGATCGTGCCCCGCCGGGTCGGTGACATGGGCCTCGCCCAGCGCCAGGGTGCCCGCCCCGGTGTACTTCAGCGTGATCGCCCCGCCTACCGGATAGGCCGCATCAGGGAAGGCATCCGGGGCCTCGTTGCCGTCGTAGGTCGTCGCCGCGCCGGTATAGCCGTCGGGCGGCCAGGCCACCCACTCTGGCGCGGGGGGATGGGTGAACGGCCCGCCATAGGTGAACACGTCCACCACCGCGCGCCCCTCGTGCCCGCCGCCATAGCCGCTGTCGGTGTAGGCCGGGTCGAGGATCGGCAGGCGGTGGTTCACCGTCGCCATGAAGGCGTCCACCGCGCCCACCGGATCGCCCAGCAGGGCCATGCTTTCGTTCCAGGTGCCGGTGTAGCCCGCCGATTTGATCCGGTCTTGCATCTCCGCCCCGGTATAGCCGGGCCGTCCGGGTGTCTCTACGTGCAGGCCCAACCCCTGGAGGGCGGGATCGCCCGCGTTCTGCATGTAATAGGTGGCATGGTTGACAGCAGCACGGGCCAGCGCCGGATTCAAGGCCAGCGGCGCGACTCCCGCTGCCTGGCGGTAGGCGTTCATCCGCTCCAGCGCCGCCCGTTGCTCCGCCGTGGTCGGGGTGTCGTCGGCGGCACGCAGGGGGGCTGTCGCCAGCCCGACGGTCAGGGCAATCAGCAGGGCGGGAACCGCGAGGAACCGCCCGCGCAGGGTGTTACAGCTTTCCATAACGTTGTATTGTCGCAGGAAATGTGCCAGGGGTGCAACAGCGGGGCCGGATCAGCGCGTCTGCGGGTCGAGGGCGTCGCGGATGCCGTCACCGAGGAAGCTGAAGGCGAGGACGAGCAGGGTAAGAGTGACGCTGGGCACGAGGACCTGGAACCAGTTTTCTTCCAGGTAGGGGATGGCGCGGACGATCATCAGCCCCAGGCTGGAGCCGGGCACCTGGATGCCCAGGCCTAGCAGGCTCAACACCGCCTCGCTAAGAATGACCCCCGGCACGTCGAGCGTGGCCGCCGTGACGATCAGCCCGGCGACGTTGGGCAGGATGTGCCGCAGCATGATGTCATTTTCGGTTGCGCCGATGCTGCGGGCCGCCGCCACGAACTCGCGCCCCTTGATCGCCAGCGCCTGCCCGCGCACGTAGCGGGCCATCAGCGGCCAACTAACCAGCGCCAGCGCCCCCGACACCAGCAAGAGCCGCCCCACGTCGCCCGCCACATCCTGTGCCCAGCCGCCGAATACCGCCGAGACCAGGATCGCCAGCAAGAGGCCGGGAAAGGCGAAGAGCATGTCGGCCACCCGGCTAACCGCAAAGTCGAGCACGCCCTCATAAGTGCCCGCCAGCAGCCCCAGCGACGCCCCCAGGACGATGTTGATCGTTTCGACAAAGGTGGCGACCAGTAGCGAGACGCGCAGGCCCATCAGCAGCCGGGCCAGGGTGTCGCGCCCCTGCTCGTCGGTGCCCAGCGGGTGCGCCCCCGACGGCCAGGCACGGATCGCGTTAAAGTCGCCAATATCAAACGAATGGAGCGCCGGGTTATCGTGCGGGGCCAGCGCCTCCCAGATCGGGGGACCGATCAGGGCCAGCATCACCACCACGCCAATAAACCCCAGGCTCCCCAGCGCCAGCCGGTCCCGCACCAGGCGGGCCAGGAACGACGGGGCGTGGGGTTGGTCGGTGATGCCGCTCGGAGTGCGGACCTGGATGTCGGTTTGTGGACGCATGAGCAGAAGTTAGAGAGCAGAAGTCAGAAATTAGAAATTAGAAATCAGAAGTCAGCGCGTTTTTCCCGGTCTGAATATTGTTTGCCCGGTTGATGCTGCTCAAGGCAGCGGTGTGGGTCGGTTGGGTGGAAAAGGGATGGGTGTTGGCACGAACACCCATTGGCGCGTGGCAAGGTCGAAGATAAGAGTTCGTACCGGACTGACAGAGGTAACAATTAATTGCGACCCACTCACTTTCGTAATAGTTAATTCCCCCACTACTATTGGTGTCCCGTAGGTATCTCTGCTGATCATTTTAGAATCAGGACCATACGTGAAAATTTCGAGCATAGCTTCAGGAATATAGCAGTCTATAGGCGGACAGCTCCTGCTCCCTGCCCACACGCTCAACAGGACGCCATTCACCGTCCCATTCCAGTAGCCGGTATAGTGCAGAGGGTACTGATGATCATTTCCCCGTGTGCCGTAGTACTCAAACAGCCCCAGCGCCAGGGTCGGAACAGGCTCCGGCGTTTCCAGCGGGGGGCCACCCCGTTCGGTGGGGTGCGGCGTTAACGCGACGGCTGTTCGTTGCGCTACGTAATCTCGGGCAACTTGTGTGCCCGCCGCATCGGCTGTCGCTTGTCTGTCTGGTAACGGAGTAGGAGTGCTTGTAGCCACGGCAAGGATTGTCGGCGTGTAAGGAAGCGGTGTGCTCGTCGCTTTCACCAAGGGAAGAGGTGTGCTTGTCGCTTCCACCAGCGGCGCGGTTGTAGCATGTGTAGAATAGCCCATGATGACCGCCCCCGCAGCGACTATAACCGCAATAACGATAAACCAACCCCACCCATGCTTTTGCATTGCGAATTTGGTCATTGCGGTCCGGCCTTATACCTGTACATGCGCTGTACAGCGGTGATCGTTACGGGAGCGTTGCTGACTTCTGATTTCTGATTTCTCTTCAAGCCCCTTTGCGGATACGGGGATCGATGAACAGGTAGAGCAGATCCGTGAGCAAGTTCATGACCACGACCGCCGCGCCCAGCAACAGCGTGGTCGCCTCGATCACCGGGTAGTCGCGCTGGCCGATGCTCTGGACGGCCAGGAAGCCGATGCCCGGCACATCGAACAGGTTCTCCACGACGAACGCCCCGGTGACGAGGAAGGCCACCGACGGCCCCAGGAAGGTGATCAGCGGCAGCAGCGCGTTGCGGAGGGCGTGCCGCCCGACCACGATCCGCTTCGGCAGCCCCTTGGATTCGGCGGTGCGGATGTAGTCCTGGCGCAAGACTTCCAGCATCGAGGAGCGGGTCAGGCGGGCGATGTAGCCGGTGCTGGCGGCGGCCAGGACGGTGACCGGGAAGATCCAATCTTCGGGGTGGCCCCAGCCCGCCATCGGCAGGTTGGGCAGCCCGGCGCGAAAGAATTGCAAGTTCGCCAGGCGCAAGAGGGGGATGAGGACAAAGCTGGGGACCGAGAAGAGGATCAGCATCAGCCCCATCAGCAGCCGGTCGGACGGGCGGTTGCGGTGGGTGGCGGCGACGATGCCCACCGGGACGCCGATCCCGACGCTGATCAGCAGGGCGAGCGCGCCCAGCCCGAACGACACCGGCACCCCCCGCGCCAGCATTTCGCTGACCTGCCGCCCCGGATACTGGTAGGACAACCCCAAGTCGCCCTGCGCCAGCCCGCCCATGTAGTCGGCATATTGTTCCCAGATGGGCCGGTCGAAGCCGTACTGATGAATCAGCTCCTGGTAGCGCACCGGGTCGTGCCGGTTGCCCATCATCCGCTGCACCGGATCGCCGGGGGCGAGGTGCCCGACGACGAAGGTGAGGAAGGTGAGGCTGAACAGCACGAACAATAGACTGAGGCCCCGCCGGGCGAGGAATGATCCCATAGACGAGTGGTCGGTGGTCAGTGGTCGGTGGTCAGTGGTCGGTGGTCGGTGGTCGGTGGTCGGTGGATGGTCAAGGATCGATGGTCAGTGATCGGTGGACGAACTCATACTGACCACTGACCACTGACCACTGACTACTCGTCTACTTCTGTACAAACACCTTGGTCCAGTCCCCGGCGAAGAGGCCCTGGGCGGTGTAGGTCAGGCCTTTGACGGTGGGCCGGATCAGGATGCTGCCCTTGCCATGATAGAGCGGCAGCCAGCCCACTTCGTCAATGGCGATCTGTTCGGCCTGGTTATAGGTGGCATCCCGCTTGTCCGGGTTGCGCTCCACATCGGCCCCGTCCACCAGCGTATCGAACTGCGCGTTGCTGAAATGGCCGTTGTTATTGCCCACCCCGGTCCGCAATTGCTGGCTGAGGAAGTTCTGCGGGTCGGGATAGTCGGCCCCCCAGACGCTCATATAGATCGAGAGGTTGCTGTTCTTGGGGTCGTTCGCCATCGCCGTCAGGTCGTTGTTGTACTTGCCCTGCTCCTCGCCCTGCACGGTCACGTCGATACCCAGGTTCTGCTTCCACATCTGCTGGAGCGTGGCCGACACCTTGTCGAAGTCGGCCTGACCGGTGGTGTAGGAGAGGGTCAGCTTGGGCAAGCCCTTGCCATCGGGGAAGCCCGCGTCGGCCAGGGCTTGCTTGGCGGCGGCGGCATCAAACGCCAGTGTTTTGAGGGCGGTATCGAAGCCGGGCATTCCCGGCGGCACAATATGATCGGCGGCGACCACCGCCCCGTTCATCACCTTGTCGGCCAGCGTCTTTTTGTCCACCGCCAGGGCCAGGGCCCGGCGCAGCTTGGCATTGTCCAGCGGGGCCTTGGCGTTGTTGAAGCCCACATAGGCATCGAAGAACTGGGGCAGTTGCAGGAAGCCCGGCTTGCCGACGTTCTCCGCAATGTGCGCGGGGGGGAACTGCTGCGAGCCGACGATGTCCAGGTCGCCCGTCTGGTAGAGGCGATAGGCGGTCTCGGCGTCCTGGATGAACGGCATTTCGATCCCGGCCTGGGCGGGCACGCCGCGCCAGTAGTTGGGGTTGGGCTGGAAGGTGAGCGACTGGCTGTGCTTCCACTCCTTGAGCATGAACGGCCCGGTGCCCGCCGCGTGCTCGATCCACTTGTCGCCGTACTGGTCGATCAGCTTCTTCGGCACGACTGCCGCCCCGGCGTAGGTGAGCTGATAGAGGAAGTAGACGCCGGGCTTCTCCAGTTCAATCGTCAGCGTTTGCGGGTCTTTCACCTTGACCCCGGTCAGCCCGGTGCC